>NZ_JBQHUP010000007.1:0-73788 GCF_052065175.1 Dysosmobacter sp. HCP28S3_G4
TGACCGCCATGACTTTCGGTAAACAAGGGATTCAGGCCAGAATCCGCCCTACTTTCCAGTGCCATTCTTGACTTTGTCGAATATCGCTTACACAAAATTTTACGCCGGGCCGAAATAAATGGCTATTTTTTGCTTAAACTACCTTAACCAAGTGCAAATAGCGGCTAATACATCGACCAGGAACAGGACAAAGTCTATTATTCAGAGGTTCCTTAGGTTTCATCTTCAAAAGAAACGCCTTAATATACTCTGGCTTCACATCTTCAATATGAGTTATTTGATATTCTTGTGCGAGGTAATTGAACAGATATTGAATTTGTCTTCCATAATTCTTCGTTGTTTTGGGGGATAGATTTCGGCTCTGGCAATGGAATACGAACTCATCTTTTACGGTAGCCAACAACATAAAAAACACTCCTTTTCCGGCCATGTGATACCGAAAAAGGAGTGTTTTCTTTGTAAATGGGGGATTCACCTGTTGGAACAACGAAAAATATCGTTATTCCACTTGGGACAGTTTATGCCAATAGAACAACTCAGAAAAGAGTGAAATGTGCTAAGAAAAGTTGCGAAAAATAGACTTTTCTGCCAGATTACTGATGATCCACAGAGGACATATAGCGGATCAGGTCCACCATCTTGTTGGAGTAGCCGCACTCGTTGTCGTACCAGGACACGACCTTCACGAAGGTGTCGGTCAGAGCGATGCCGGCCTTGGCGTCGAACACGGAGGTGCGGGGATCGCCCAGGAAGTCGGAGGAGACAACGGGGTCCTCGGTGTAGCCCAGGACGCCGGCCAGCTCACCCTCGGAGGCGGCCTTCATGGCCTTGCAGATCTCCTCGTAGGAGGCGGGCTTCTCCAGGGTGACGGTCAGGTCGACGACGGAGACATCCAGGGTGGGAACGCGCATGGACATGCCGGTCAGCTTGCCGTTCAACTCGGGGATGACCTTGCCGACAGCCTTGGCGGCGCCGGTGGAGGAGGGGATGATGTTGCCGCAGGCAGCGCGGCCGCCGCGCCAATCCTTCAGGGAAGCGCCGTCCAGGATCTTCTGGGTGGGAGTGACGGAGTGGACAGTGGTCATCAGGCCTTCCTTGATGCCGAAGTTCTCCTGCAGGACCTTGGCGATGGGAGCCAGGCAGTTGGTGGTGCAGGAAGCGTTGGAGACATAGGTCATGTCAGAGGTGTACTTCTTGTTGTTGACGCCCATGACGAACATGGGGGTGTCGTCCTTGGAGGGAGCGCCCATGACAACGTGCTTGGCGCCGGCCTCGATGTGGCCCTTGCACAGCTCCTTGGTCAGGTGCTGGCCGGTGCACTCGCAGATATACTCAGCGCCCACGGTGCCCCAGGGGATGTCCTTGCACTCCTTGGCGGTGAAGACGGGGATCTCCTTGCCGTTGACCACCAGCGCGTTCTCAGTGAAGCTGACCTCACCGTTGAACTTGCCGTGGGTGGTGTCATATTTCAGCATATAAGCCATATAGTCGGGAGTCATGAAGGGATCGTTCAGAGCGACGACCTCCACATCGCTGCGGGTCAGAGCGGCGCGGAAGACCAGGCGGCCAATGCGGCCGAAGCCATTGATACCAATCTGGGTTTTCATAATGAAAAAACTCCTTTCAATGTTGGCGGCCTGAAATTTGACTGACATCGTGGCCGCCCACTAAATCGTTTGCGCAACGATTTCTTCAACGATTTCATCAGTATCGTAACACAACTCACTTCGGACTGCAACTGTCATTTTTGATAATGTTAATCCGTTGCTTTTGGCGAAAATCGATGTTTTTTGACAGAGATGTTAAAATAATTGCAAAATGGGCTTGACGATTCGGGCGCGGGGGGCTTATACTGAATGAACTAAATGATTACGCAATGGCTTGAAAAATTTTCCTTATTTACGTAAGTGAGGGTGAATTCGGATGAAAGTGACCATCAGCGATGTGGCGAAAATGGCGGGGGTGTCCACAGCCACGGTCTCCCATACTATTAACCATACCAGATACGTCTCCAATGAAACAAAGGAAAAGGTGTATCAGGCCATTGCCCAGCTGGGCTATACACCGGATGCCTCCGCCCGGAGCTTCCGCACGGGAAAGAAAAAGACCATCGGCTTTATTGTGCCCGATATCTCCAATAAATTCTTCGCAACCATGATCGAATCGGTGGAGGGCGTACTGGCCCAGGCGGGCTATCATCTGATCATCGCCAATACCAAGGAGGACATGGACCGGGAGGAGACCAACATCCGCCTGCTGTCCGCCGGATTGGTGGACGGCCTGCTCATTGCCTCCACCATAGACGATCCGGAGCGGCTGGATAGTCTGATCCCTGCCGGGTTCCCGGTGGTGCTGGTGGACCGCACCTTCTCCACCAAGAAGTATTCCTCCGTCTGCGTTTCCAATTTCCAGCCCATCTACCGCTCCGTCTGCCGCCTGGTGGGCAAGGGCGACCACCGCATCGGCATCATCGGCGGTCTGCCCCGGCTGAGCACCACCCGGGAGCGGATCTCCGCCTATGAACAGGCGGCGGCGGACTGCGGCCTGCCTGTGGACAGCGCCCTCATCCGCTACGGCGACTCCATGGAGAACAGCGCCAACCACTGCCTGGACGAGCTGCTGGAGGCGGGCTGCGACGCGGTCATCGCCACCAACGGCCTCATGGCCATCGACAGCATCACCCATTTGAACCAGAAGGGGCTGCAGATGGGCAAGGACATCGACATCGTCAGCTTCGTGGACTACGACTCCGGTTTCTACCGGCTCTACTCCAGTCAGATGGACTCCATCATCCAGCCGGTGGTGGAGCTGGGCAAAGCCGCCGGTGAGCAGATCCTCAAGCGGGTGGAGAACCCGGACGCCCCGGTGTTTGAGCAGGTATTGACCTCTACATACCGCCCCTGCACCCAGCCCACCTCCTGGAACCACTCCGACCGCTGAACCGTGTAGCCATCAGAGACGAAGCCCCCGCCGGACATCCGGCGGGGGTATTTTTCGTTCTGGGATCGATGAGACTTATACCACAGGCATCGCCGTCTCATAGCGGGTGCCGGACTGGCCGTCCGACAGGGAGGCGTCCGCCAGGGAGCGGACCGGCGTGCCGGGAGTCCAGTCCGCCCAGTTGTCAGCACCGAACAACGAATCGATGCCGCCCTGTTCTCCGGCCTGGAAGACGCTGCCCACACCGTAGAACGTCTGCCCATGGCTGTCCCGCACCCGGACGGCGATGACCACGTCGTCGCCGGGGGCCAACTCCAGAGAGGTCTCGTATCCGGAGATATGGCTCATTTCCACCATGCCGGCGGTGCGGCTCAGTTCCACCGCCTCCTCCACCGGGATGACCCGCTCCGGCGCGGCGCTGCCGCTGCGGTAGAAGCACAGGTCCACCGCCGTCAGATCCGGAGCACCTGCCCGGCTGGGCTGGATGGTGAGGGCGAAGGTGTTGAGTTTCACGCTGCTGCTGCCGGAGGACCAGCTGGCACCCCAGGTGAAGTCGATGAGAGGCCGGAAATTACCCGGCCCGCAGTCGTACAGCGTCTCCACCGGTCCGGTGCGGACGGTGCCGCCGCTGGAGAGGGCCACGGAGAGGTCGATATGATGGTCCATGGGGATCACCCAGTTCTCCGCCGCGTAAGCGTTCCCGGACAGCGTCCCCTCCGCGGTAAAGGTGCGTCCGTCGGACAGCCGGGCGGTAAACGAGGCGGCGGTGTCCTCCGTCCGCTCCTTGGGAAGGACGGAGACGGAGAGGGTCACGGTTCCGGCTGTGAGATCATAGTCCGTGACGTCCACGGCGGAATCGGCCAACAGATTCTCCTGTTCGCCCAGAATGTCACTGATCTGCCCGGTGATGCCGCTGATCTGCCAGGCCATGTCGTCCCGGATATTGTTGACCTGATCCTGCACGCCCCGGAACTGCCGCTCCATGCGCCGCATCTGGACACACAGCGTCAGCACCAGCGCTCCGGCCAGCACCGCCGCCAGAATGGCCAGCACTTTCTGCCTCCGGCTGCGTCGGGGACGGAACTGCTCCGTCTCCGACAGGTATTTGGCGGCGATGGCCTCCACGGCGGCAAGTTCCTTTTCCGACAGGGGGTGCTCCCGCTCCGGCACTTCCGGCGGCTCCACCCCCAGCAGCGCCCCAATGGACACGCCGAAGATGCGGCTCATGGCGATGAGGTTTTCCAGCTCCGGCACGGCGGCGTCGGACTCCCATTTGCTGACGGCCTGCCGGGAGACTCCCAGCTGTTCGCCCAGGGCCTCCTGACTGAGCCCGGCGCTTTTACGGCCCTCCTGGATACGCTGGCCCAGGGTGGCGGATGATTCCATGGCGTTCCCTCCTTGCTGTTCATGGGTCCATGGTAACAGACCGGCGAGAAATTGACAACCACCGGCGGGTTTCCTTTTGTCAACCGGCGGTTGCGGACCGGAAATGAGGGTGGTTTCCGGCCTGTCCACCGGATGCCGCGGCGAAAGAAAGGCCGAAACGCTCCCCCGGAAGTCCGAGGGAGCGTTTCAGTATGGAGAGTAGGATAGGAAGCAAATCAATCCTTCATCAGCTCATACATGACGGCTTTGATGGTGTGCATCCGGTTCTCCGCCTCGTCGAAGACGATGGAGAAGGGGGATTCGAAGACCTCGTCGGTGACCTCCATGGCGTCCAGACCGTACTTTTCGCCAATCTCCTTGCCGATCTTGGTGTCCCGGTTGTGGAAGGCGGGGAGACAGTGCATGAACCAGCACTGGGGTCCGGCGTTCTCCATCAGCTTCATATTGACCTGATAGGCGGCCAGATCCTGGATGCGCCGCTCCCAGACGGCGGGGGGCTCGCCCATGGACACCCATACATCGGTGTAGATGACGTCGGCGCCCTTGGTGGCCTCCATGGGGTCCGTCAGGAACTCCAGCACGGCGCCGGTCTCCTGTGCGATTGCCTGGGCGGTCTCCACCAGCTTCGGGTCCGGGAAGTAAGTCTCCGGGGCGCAGGCCACGAAGTACATGCCCATCTTGGCACAGCCGATCATCAGGGAGTTGCCCATGTTGTAGGCCGCGTCGCCCATGTACACCAGCTTGACGCCCTTCAGATGGCCGAAATACTCCTGAATGGTCAGCAGATCCGCCAGCACCTGGGTGGGATGGGCCTCGTTGGTGAGTCCGTTGAACACGGGGACGCCGGCATATTCGGCCAGCTTCTCCACCCGTTCCTGCTCAAAGCCACGGTACTCGATGCCGTCGTACATCCGGCCCAGCACGCGGGCGGTGTCGGCGATGGTCTCCTTGGCGCCGATCTGGGAGGCGGAGGGGTCCAGATAGGTGGTGCCCATGCCCAGATCCCGGGCGGCCACCTCAAAGGCGCAGCGGGTGCGGGTGGAGGTCTTCTCGAAGATCAGCGCCACGTTTTTTCCGTCCAGATAGCGATGGGGGATGCCGGCCTTCTTCTTGGACTTCAGATCGGCGGCGGTGTCCAGAAACTGCTGGATCTCCTCCGGAGTGAAGTCCAGGAGCTTCAGGAAATGAGCAGGTTTTTTCATGGGGGTCTGCCTCGCTTTCGTGAATTGGGAATGGCCGCAGTATCATACGAAAACCTGATCAAAAGCTTGAAAAGCGTTTGATAGCGCAAAGCGCGTCAGGTTTTTATGGGACGTGGTGACGCGCGGCACGTGCGGCACCAGCGTGCAGAGCACGCGGGATTTCAAATAAAGCCTTTTATTTGAAATCAGTCTCAGAGAGCGCCCTGGCTCCGCAGCGCCTGGACCTGATCGGGCAGGCCCCACAGGTTGATGAAGCCAGTGGCCTGGTTCTGGTCGTAGTCGCTCTCGCCGAAGGTGACCAGATTCTCGGAGTACAGCGTCTCAGGAGAGGTGATGCTGGAGGTGACGATGTTGCCCTTGTACAGCTTCAGCTTCACGGTGCCGGTGACGTGCTCCTGGGTCTTCTCCGCGAAGGCGGACAGGGCCTCCCGCAGGGGGGAGAACCACTTGCCGTTGTAGACCAGGTCCGCGAAATCCACCGCCAGCTTGGACTTCATGTGGGCGGTGTCCTTGTCCAGGGTGATCATCTCCAGGCACTGGTGGGCCTTGTAGAGGATGGTGCCGCCGGGGGTCTCGTACAGGCCGCGGTCCTTCATGCCCACCAGCCGGTTCTCCACGATGTCCAGCAGGCCGATGCCGTTGTCGCCGCCCAGCTTGTTCAGCTTGCGGATGATGTCGCTGGCCTTCATCTTCTCGCCGTCGATGGCCACGGGGGTGCCCTGCTCAAAGTCCAGGGTCACATAGGTGGGGGCGTCGGGGGCGTCCACGGGGGAGACGCTCATCTCCAGGAAGCCGGGCTTCTCGTACTGGGGCTCGTTGGCGGGGTCTTCAAGATCCAGGCCCTCATGGCTCAGATGCCACAGGTTCTTGTCCTTGGAGTAGTTGGTCTCCCGGCTGATCTTCAGAGGTACCTGATGGGCCTCGGCGTAGTCGATCTCCTCCTCACGGCTCTTGATGGCCCATTCCCGCCAGGGGGCGATGACGGTCATGCCCGGGGCGAAGTGCTTGATGGCCAGTTCGAACCGGACCTGGTCGTTGCCTTTGCCGGTGCAGCCGTGGGCGATGGCGTCGGCTTTCTCGGCCTTGGCGATCTCCACCAGCTTCTTGGCGATGACGGGCCGTGCGAAGGCGGTGCCCAGCAGATACTGCTCATAGCTGGCGCCCATCTTCATGGAGGGGATGATGACGTCGTCCACCATCTCGTCCACCAGGTCGGCGATGTACAGCTTGGACGCGCCGGTCTTCATGGCCTTCTCCTCCAGGCCCTCCAGCTCGTCGCCCTGGCCAACGTCGGCGGCCACGGCGATGATCTCCGGGTCGTTGTAGTTCTCCTTCAGCCAGGGAATGATGATGGAAGTGTCCAGGCCGCCGGAATAGGCCAGCACGATCTTTTTAATGTTTGCTTTATCCATGATACGAATCCTCCGTTTGTGTTTTGGTAGTGGTAGAATTATACGACTAAGGTGAATATATATTCAACTGGGAACTTGCATAAGAATTTCGCGTGTTTCCGAAGACTTTTGATCATTATGACAAATTATGCAATTAATAACGTATAATATACGAAATTATACAGAGCTAAACGAATGCCGCAACCGTTTTGCGGAAGCAAATTTGTCAAACATTCACCCTCACGGGCAAGGAGACTATGTGAATACCGAATGACGGATTATTCATGCTGTTCATGTACAGGCGACACAGGCGGCCCGGAGCCGTGCTTGACATCCCGACGGGGAATCCATAAAATAAAAGCGGCGTTTTCCCCGGGAGGGAGAGCGGCGGTAAAAAGACAGAAAAAAGCCGCGCACCGCGGCGGAATTGGGGGACTTTCATGGAGATCAGACGCTCCGCGGGCATTCTGCTGCCCGTATACGCGCTGCCGTCGGCGTACGGCATCGGCTCCCTGGGCCGGGAGGCCCGGACCTTCGTCAAATTTCTCAGAGACGCGGGCCAGACCTGGTGGCAGGTGCTGCCGGTGGGCCCCGTGGGGGCGGGGAACTCCCCCTACTCCAGCGAGTCCACTTTTGCGGGAAATCCGCTGCTCATCGACCTGGAGCTGCTGGCGGAGGACGGCCTGCTGACCAAAGTGGATCTGGCTGCTGCCAGAATGCCCCAGGCGCCGCTGGTGGACTATCCGGCGGTGAAGGCCGTGCGGGAGAAGCTGCTGCGCAAGGCGTTCCAGGCCGGGTACCAGCGGGACAAGGCCCAGGTGGAGGCCTTTACGGAGGGGAATCCCTGGGTGAAAAATTACGCTCTGTACAAGGCGGCCAAGGAGCGGTTCGGCAACGTCTCCTGGCAGGACTGGCCGGACAAGGACCTGCGGGACTTCCGTCCCGGGGCGGTGGAGCAGTACCGCACGGAGCTGGCGGAGGAGATCCGCTACCATACCTATATTCAGTATGTGTTCTTCCAACAGTGGGCCGAACTGAAGACCTGCGCCAACGAACTGGGGGTGTCCATCATCGGGGACCTGCCCATCTACGTGTCCATGGACTCGGCGGACGTGTGGAGCGAGCGGAAGGAGTTCCTGCTGGACAGCGAGGGCAGTCCCGCCAAGGTGGCGGGGGTGCCGCCGGACTACTTCTCCGAGGAGGGCCAGCTGTGGGGGAACCCCCTGTACGACTGGACGGCCATGAAGGCCGACGGCTTCGGCTGGTGGATCCGCCGGGTGGAGGGCGCCGTGAAGCTGTTCGACGCCATCCGTCTGGACCACTTCCGGGCCTTTGAGAGCTACTGGGCCGTCCCCGCCGGGGAGAAGACCGCCAAAAACGGCGCCTGGGAGAAGGGGCCGGGCATGGATCTGCTGCGGGTGCTCACCGGCTGGTTCTATCAGACTACCTACATCGCCGAGGACCTGGGCATCCTCACCGACGGGGTGCACCAACTCCGGGAGGAGTCCGGCCTGCCGGGGATGCGGGTGCTGGAGTTCGCCTTCTCCGATCCGTCCAACAGCTATCTGCCCCACAACTATCCCGCCCACTGCGTCTGCTACACCGGAACCCACGACAACGACACTGCGGCGGGCTGGTACGCCCACGCCGGCAAGGCGGAAAAGGCCTTTGCCGACCAATATCTCGGCATAAAAGATGTAGATAATGCCCAAAACGCCCTGCTGCGGGCGGGACAGGGCAGCGTGGCCCAGCTGTTCGTGGCCCAGCTCCAGGACTATCTGGGCCTGGGCAGCGAGGCCCGGACCAACGTCCCCGGCGTGGCGGAAGGAAACTGGCGCTGGCGGCTCCTGCCGGGCCAGGTGACGGACGCTCTGGCGGAGGACATCCGGGCCATGACCCACACCTACGGCCGCTGCTGACGCGAAACCCACCGTTGACGGCGGGGCCGTCCTGTGCTACAATCACACTTGTCCCCGGGAAGCCTGTTCTGACCGGCGGACCCTTTCCACAACTGATCTGCCGTTCTGACGGGCGAGGATGCGTTCCAAGCCGGAAGAAAGCCAGCCGCTGCGGGGCGACGCCGTCCCGCGGATGATCTGTCGCGCTTCCAGCCCCTCCGCCAGACCGGCGGAGGGGCTTTTTGCATCAAACGAACGATTTGGAGGGAGAACCTATGGAAAAGGAAGCCACCCGGGTGGCCGTGCTGGCCATCATCGTCAAGGACCCGGACTCCGTGGCCCGGCTCAACGACCTGCTGCACCAGTACGGGCAGTACATCATCGGACGGATGGGCGTGCCCTACCGCCAGCGGGAGGTCAACATCATCAGCGTGGCCCTGGACGCCCCCGGCGACGCCATCTCCGCATTGTCCGGCAAGCTGGGACGGCTCCCCGGCGTCACCGCCAAGACCGTCTACGCCCCGGAGGACGCCCTGTGACGTCCCGGATCTGATGTTTCGCCGGGACGCCCGTCCCGGAGGGATATATGAATTCATTCAGATGAGAGGAAGATCAAGATGAAGCATTTCAAGAAACTGACGGCGCTGGTACTGGCCGGCGTCATGGCCCTGTCCATGGCCGCCTGCGGCGGCAGCACCGGCGCGTCCTCCGGCGCCGCGGCGGCGTCCAGTGCGGCGGCATCTTCCGGCGCCGCGTCCTCCGGCGCTTCTGTGGCCCCGGAGCCCGCGGAGGAGACCGTCACCGTCCGGGCGGCGGCGCTGAAGGGCCCCACCGCCATGGGCCTGGTGAAGCTGATGGACGCCTTCGGTGTGGCGGAAGCCCCTCAGTCCGAGCCGCTGGTGGAGGAGACGTCTGAAAACGGCGGCTCCTACGTGTTCACCCTGGCGGCTGCCGCCGACGAGGTGGCCCCCAGCCTCATCAAGGGCGATCTGGACGTGGCCTGCGTCCCCGCCAACCTGGCCGCCACCCTGTACAACAAGACCGAGGGCCAGATGGTCACCCTGGCGGTGAACACCCTGGGCGTGCTGTATATCGTGGAAAAGGGCGACACCGTCCAGTCCATGGCGGACCTGAAGGGCCGGACCATCGTCTCCGCCGGCAAGGGTAGCACCCCGGAGTACGCCCTGCGGTATCTGCTGAGCGAGAACGGCGTGGACCCGGACAATGACGTCACCATCGACTGGAAGTCCGAGCACGCGGAGTGCGTGGCGGCCATGGCCTCCGGCGCCGCCGACATCGCTATGCTGCCCCAGCCCTTCGTCACCGTGGCCCAGGGCAAGATCGAGGGCCTGCGGACGGCGCTGGACCTGACGGCGGAGTGGGACGCCCTGAACAACGGCTCCGCCCTGCTCACCGGCGTGGTGGTGGCCCGGAAAGCCTTCGTAGAGGAACATCCCGCCGCGGTGGAGGCCTTCCTGAAGGACTACGCCGCCTCCGTGGACTGGGTCAACGCCAACATCTCTGACGCCGCCGCCCTCATCGGCGGACTGGGCATCGTGGACGCCGCCGTGGCGGAGAAGGCCCTGCCCTACTGCAACATCGTCTGCATCACCGGCGCGGAGATGCACGACAAGCTCTCCGGCTATCTGTCCGTTCTGGCGGAGCAGGAGCCCCAGTCCGTGGGCGGCACCCTGCCCGGCGACGACTTCTACTATGGCATCTGACCGGGGCGGCCGGTTCCGGCTGTGGGCCGTGGCGGTGTGGATGGCGGTGTGGCAGCTGGGCAGCATGGCGCTGGACCAGCCCCTGCTGCTGCCCTCCCCGCTGACGGTGGCCCGGTGCCTGGCCGCACTGGCGGGCACCGGGGCCTTCTGGTCCGCCGTGGGCGGGTCCGCCGTCCGCATTCTGGGGGGCTTCCTCCTGGCCTGCGTGGCGGGCATCGCCTGCGGGGCGCTGGCGGCCCGGTACCGGCGCTTCGGCGAGCTGCTCTCGCCCCTGCTGGCATCCATCAAGGCGGTGCCGGTGATGTCCTTCATCATTCTGGCCTACCTGTGGCTGCCGGACAAATCCCGCCTGCCGCTGCTCATCGCCTTTCTCATGGTGTTCCCGGTGATCTGCGGCAACGTCCTCACCGGCGTCCGGGAGACGGACCCCCAGCTGCTGGAGATGGCCAGGGTGTTCCGGGTGCCCCTGTCCCGGCGGCTGACGGGCATCTACCTCCCCCAGGTGCTGCCCTACTTCCGGACGGCGGCGTCCCTGGGGCTGGGGCTGTGCTGGAAGTCTGGCGTGGCGGCGGAGGTCATCGGCCTGACCGCCGGCTCTCTGGGCGAGCGGCTGTACCAGTCCAAAATTTACTTTGAGGTGCCGGAGCTGTTCGCCTGGACCGTCACCATCGTGGCGGTGTCCGTGGGCTTTGAGAAGCTGTTCCTCCGGCTGCTGGACGCCTTCGCGGAAAGGATGGGCGGATAATGGAGCTGCGGGTATCCCATCTGTGCAAAGCCTACGACGGGGAGCCGGTGCTGGAGGACGTGTCCTTCACCGCCGGGCCCGGCGTCACCTGCGTCATGGGCCCCTCGGGAGAGGGCAAGACCACGCTGCTGCGGATCATTCTGGGGCTGGAGAAGCCCGACAGCGGCAGCGTGGAGGGGCTGGACGGCGTCCGGCTCTCGGCGGTGTTTCAGGAGGACCGGCTGCTGCCGGGCCGGACGGCTCCGGAGAACCTGCGGTTCGTCCTGGGGGCGGCCTACGACGAAGCCGCCGCAAAGTCGCTTTTGCGGGAACTGGGGCTGAAGGACACGGAGAACAAGCCGGTGCGGGAGTTCTCCGGCGGAATGCGCCGCCGGACGGCCCTGGCCCGGGCACTCATCGCGCCCTTTGACCTGCTGGTGCTGGACGAGCCCTTTACCGGCCTGGACATGGACAGCCGCCGCCGGTGCGTGGAGGCCATCCGGGCACGGACGGCGGGGAAGACCGTCCTGCTGGTGACCCACGACGAATCCGACGGCGGGGCCTTCGCCGCCCGGACCGTCCGGCTGAAGAAATGACAAAACAGAGACGCGCTCCCTGCCATGGCGGCGGGGAGCGCGTTTTCTGCGGATAGCAGATACAAGGAACGGCCCGGAGGATCGCCTCCGGGCCGTTGGCATTTTGCGGGTTATTTCCGGGCCGGTTCCAGCCCACGGCGCTTCACCATCGCCGCGGCGGCCACCTGGAACAGGGCGGAGAGGGCCGCCAGATAGAACACGTACTGGACGCCGGCCCCCTCCCAGATCAGTCCCATGATGGGGGAGGCCACGATGGCCATGATGTGGTCCACTCCCAGGCCCACGGACAGCGACCGGGTGACCTCGTCGGGGGACAGGGCGATGGACCGCATCAGGAAGGCGTGGACCATGTTGAACTGGTCGAACAGCAGGCACAGCACGTAGGCCCCGTAGACCACCCACGCCTGCCAGCCGGCGCCGAAGGTGCCCGCCGCCAGCTGTCCGGCCAGGACGCCCAGAACACAGAAGGTGACCACGATATAAGCAGCCTCAATGAGGAGCATCCGCCGCATCCCCAGCCGGTCCAGCATCCGGCCCAGGATGGGGGCCACCACCATGCCCACCAGATGCACCACGATGGTCAGCAGGGCCGCCACGTCCGCGCCCCGGTGCAGCAGCTCAATGATGACCCAGGGGGCGAATACCAGCCGGATCCGCTTCTGACAGCCGTAGGCCAGCGTCACCATGTAATAGGGAACATACTCCCGGCGGAACAGCAGCTTGTGGTTGGTGACCTTGCAGGGGGCGGTGGTCATGCAGCCCTCCAGCCGCCACAGGAAGAAGGCCGCCAGGGCCGACGCCGCCACGCCGATGGCAAAGGGCAGGATGACCCGGCTCTGGAAGGAGAAGAACCCCGCCCGGAAGCCCACAAACACTGCGCAGGATGCTACCATGGAGGCCATGGTGGTGACGCCCTTGAACTTGCCCAGGGCGGTGCCCACCTTGCCGTCCCGGGCCAGATCCATGGAGATGGAGTCGCTGAGGGGCATGAAGAGGTGCTCGCCCAGGGAGTACAGAAACAGGAAGATCAGCATGACGCCGTAGCCGGGGGACAGGAAGCCCATAACCATCAGGCCTGCCAGCATCATGATCTGGGCCAGGATGCCCAGACGGATATTGCCCAGAAAGCCTAGGCCCGCCACCAGCACCATGCACAGGATGCCGGGACTCTCCCGGGGGATCTCGATGAAGCCCCGCTGGGCGGAGGTGACCTGATAGACCTCCTTGAAATAGTTGGACAGGATCCTGTTGCCCAGGCCGCTGGTGACGGCCACGCAGATCAGCACCAGAATAAACAGCCGGACGGCCCGCTCTCTTGACTTCGGCATAATGGGTACGCTCCTTCAAAAGCCGCAGATGACGCGGCGGTTCTTCCGCGGGCACGGCCCGCAAGTTCTTTCATCATACCATGCCTGCCCCGGGGATGCCACCCAAAATTTACAGTCTCCGGCAGATTTCTCCGTTCCGCGCCCTGTTTCTTTCAAATGTAAACTGTATAAAAATAATTGGTTGACAATCAAACCGGCACGATGTATCCTGTTGTTAACTTTGAAATAGAAAGAGGTTTACAATGGGAAACACAAAAAATCTGGTCCGGATGGCCCTGTTCGCCGCACTGATCGCCGTGGGCGCATTCATCCGCATCCCTGTCCCCGTGTGTCCGTTCACCCTGCAATTCCTGTTCACCATGCTGGCGGGACTGCTGCTGGGGGGCAAGTACGGCGCGCTGAGCGTGCTGGTCTATCTGTGCGTGGGCCTGCTGGGCCTGCCGGTGTTCGCCGATGGCGGCGGCATCGGCTACGTGTTCCAGCCCACCTTCGGCTATCTCATCGGCTTCTGCATCGCCTCCTACGTGACGGGGGCCATCGCCAACCGGACGGCCCAGCCGTCTCTGAAGCGGCTGCTGGGGGCCAACTTCCTGGGCCTGCTCATCGTCTACGCTCTGGGGATGCTGTACTACTGGCTGATCTGCACCTTCTACGTGGGCACCGGCATCGGCATCTGGACGCTGTTTCTGTACTGCTTCCTCCTGGCGGTGCCGGGAGACATCCTGCTCTGCATTCTGGCCGCGTTCCTTGGAAAGCGGCTGATCCCCATTCTGAGAAAGGAACGTGCTGAAAAATGAACCATACGCTGGAAGAACGGAAAGACGCCGTACTGGCGGGGGCGTCCCTGACCAAAGAGGAGGCCCTGGACCTGCTGGATGCGCCACTGGAGGAACTGTGCGAAGCTGCCGACGAGATCCGGCGGCACTTCTGCGGGGACACCTTCGACATCTGCACCATCATCAACGGCAAGTGCGGCCGCTGCTCCGAGGACTGCAAGTACTGCGCCCAGTCCGCCCACTATCCCACCCAGGTCCAGGAGTATCCCTTGCTGGGCACGGAGGAGATCGTGGCCCAGGCCCGGTACAACGCGGAGCGGGGCGTGCTGCGGTACTCCATCGTCACCTCCGGCAAACGGCTCAGCGACCGGGAGGTGGATCAGGTGTGTGAGAGCATCCGGGCCATCCGGGAGAGCGTCCCCATCGAGGTGTGCGTGTCCTTCGGCCTGCTGGGAGAGGAACAGTTCCGGAAGCTCCGGGAGGCGGGGGCCAGCCGGGTCCACTGCAACCTGGAGTCCTCCCGGTCCTATTTCCCCTCGGTCTGCACCACCCACACCTACGACGAGAAAATCGAGACCCTGAAGGCCGCCCGCCGGGCGGGCCTGGGCATTTGCAGCGGCGGCATCATGGGCCTGGGGGAGACCATGGAGGACCGCATCGACATGGCCCTGACCCTGCGGGAGCTGGGGGTCCGGTCGGTGCCGGTGAACTTCCTGAACCCCATCCCCGGCACGCCCTACGCCCACAACGAGCCGGTGAGCGACGATGACAAGCGGCGGATCGTGGCGGTCTACCGCTTCCTGCTGCCCAACGCCTCCATCCGTCTGGCGGGGGGGCGGGGACTCATCGCGGACAAGGGGGAGGGCTGCTTCCACTCCGGTGCCAACGCGGCCATCTCCGGCGACATGCTCACCACCTCCGGCATCACCATCGAGACGGACATGCGGCTGCTGGACAAGCTGGGCTACAAGGCGGGGCTGTGGAATGAATAAGAAACTGTTTGTCACCGGCACCGGCACGGACGTGGGCAAGACCTACATCACCGCCCTGATGGTGAAAAAGCTCCATGGGGCGGGGCTGCGGGCGGCATACTACAAGGCCGCCATGAGCGGGAACGTCCGCCGTCCCGACGGCACCCTGATCCCCGGCGACGCCCTGTGCGTCCAACAGGTGTCGGGCATCGGCCAGTCCCTGGAGAGCATGTGCCCCTACGTGTACGAGAACGCCTATTCCCCTCATCTGGCCTCCCGGCTGGAGGGAAATCCGGTGCGGATGGACGTGGTGAAGGCGGGCTTCGCCGCCCTGGAAGCGGAATACGACTACATCACCGTGGAGGGCAGCGGCGGCATCCTGTGCCCCATCTGCTTCGACGAGGCGAAGATCCAGCTGGAGGACGTGATCCGGGAGCTGGACGCCGCCTGCGTCATCGTGGCGGACGCGGGGCTGGGCACCATCAACAGCGTGGGCCTGACGGTGTCCTATATGCGGGCGAAAGGCATCCCCGTCAGGGGCCTGATCTTCAACCACTGTCACCCCGGCGACGTCATGGAGGAGGACAATCTGGAGATGTGCCGGCACTTCACCGGCCTGGACATTCTGGCGAAGGTCCGGGACGATGACAGGGAGCTGGACATCAGCCCGGCGGCGCTGGTGGCACTGTACGAGTAATACGGATTCTTGATGAAAGCGCTTCATCAAGAATCCCGCGTGCTGCGCACGCTCGAATTGTGCAGCGGCACCATTGGGCGTCTGCTGTGCATCAGTTCGACGGGCCAAATCAGAGATTTGGAGTCTCACTGATCATAAAAACGGAACGCGCGACCCGCTATCAAACGGTTTCATCAGTTTTCGTATAAAGGAGAGAAACAATATGATCTGGTATCCCTATCAGCAGATGAAGACCATGGCGCCGCCCATCAGGGTGACGGACGCCAGAGGCGTCTACCTCTACACCGAGGACACGAAGCTCATCGACTCCGTCTCCTCCTGGTGGAGCGTTATCCACGGCTATCACCATCCGGTGCTGGACGAGGCCATCCGCTCCCAGCTGGACCACTTCGCCCACGTGATGCTGGGCGGCCTGACCCATGAGCCGGTGGAACAGCTGTCGGCGAAGCTGGCGGACTGGCTCCCCGGCGATCTGGACTACTGCTTCTTCTCCGACTCCGGCAGCGTGGCGGTGGAGGTGGCGCTGAAAATGGCGTTACAGTTCAACACCAACCGGGGCAGCAAACGGGACACGGTGCTGGCCCTGACCCACGCCTACCACGGCGACACCTTCAAGACCATGGAGGTGGGCGACGACGAGGACTACCACTTCGCCTTCGGGGAGAAGAAGGGCGTCATCCACATCCCCACGGAGATCCCGGCGCTGGAGCGTGCATTTGCGGAGTCCGGCGACCGGCTGACCTGCTTCATCGTGGAGCCGCTGCTCCAGGGCGCCGGCGGAATGCTGATGTACGACGTGTCGTTCCTGAAGCGGGCCCGGGAGCTGTGCGACCGGTACGACGTGCTGCTGATCTTCGACGAGGTGGCCACGGGCTTCGGCCGCACGGGCAACCGCTTCGTGTCGGATCTGGTGCTGCCGGACATCCTCTGTCTGGGCAAGGCCCTCACCGGCGGCTACATCGGCCACGCCGTCACGGTGGCCAACAAGCGGGTGTACGACGGCTTCTACAGCGACGATCCGCCCCACGCCCTGATGCACGGACCCACCTTCATGGGCAACGCCCTGGCGTGCAGCGTGGCGCTGAAGTCCATCCAGCTCTTTGAGGAGGGGAACTATCCGGAGAGAATCCGGCGCATCGAGGCCATCACCCGCCGGGAGATGGCGGGCTTCGCCGATCCCCGGGTGAAGGAGGTCCGGATCATGGGCGGCTGCGTCTGCATCGAGGTCCATGACGCCGTGGTACTGGACGGCTTCAAGAAGTTCGCCTATGACCGGGGGGTGTTCAGCCGTCCCTTCCTGCGGTACATGTACGCCATGGTGCCGTATGTCATTGAGGAGGAGCAGCTGGTGAAGATCCTGGACACCATGAAGGCCTGGTTCCGGAGATAAGACGGCACGGAAAAAGAGAAAGGCGCTGGAAAAAACACATTTCCACCCCCTCAGGCTGTCGAGAAACCCGGTTGCGCAATTAGGCGGCAACCGGGTTTTTCGACAGGCTGCGGGCATCCGGTTTCCACCGGATGCCCGTTTTGATCCCCTGTGGTCTGCTGAAGAAACGGCTCCGGACATTGGTAGGCGTCCGGAGCCGTTCTGTCGTTTTCATGTGCTCAGCTGTTCCTGGGCCGCAGGGTCACCGTGTAGGTCAGAGTCCGCCGCCCTCCCGGTTCCAGCAGGATACAGTGGGGCTTGTCCCGGAACTCGCCGCTCTCGTCGTCCAGGGCAGCGCAGCCGTGCCACGGCTCCAGGCAGATATAGGGTGCGGCGCAGCCGGTCTTGGTCCAGAAGGCCACCATGGGGAAACCGGTGAAGTCCAAGTGGACGCCGTGGCCGCCCTCCCGGTGCCGGAGACTAACGCCGCAAGACTGGGGCCGGTCGAAAATCACTGTGTCCACCCGGTCGAACAGGGCGTGGTCCAGGGGGATAACGCCGGTGCCTTGAAGAACGTCCTCCGACGCGCCATGGAGGATGTTGCCCTGGCCGTTCAGCAGCAGCATGGGCGTGTCCTCCGGCCGGTCCAGGGCGATGTCATAGTCCTCGAACCGCTCCTCCGGATACAGCGGGCAGCGGAAGGCCGTGTGTCCGCCCACGCAGAAGGGCATGGTCTTGTCGTCCCGGTTCTCCACCGTGAAGGACGTGGCGAAGCCGTCCTCCAACAGCCGGTGCCGGACCTGGAGCGCAAACCGGAAGGGATACTGCGCCCGCGTCTCCTCACTGTCCTCCAGGAGAAAGGTCACAGCGTCCGCCGCCTGCTCCGCCGGGGAGAACTCGCTGTTCCGGGCGAAGCCGTGACGGCCCATCCGGAAGGGCTCTCCGTCAAAGCGGACAGTGCCGTCCTTCAGATTTCCCACAATGGGGAACAGATTGGGGTTCCGTCCGGGCCAGAAGGCCGGATCGCCGCCCCAGATGTACTCCGTCCCCGCCGCGTCCCGCAGGGAGATCAGCTCTCCGCCGTGGGTGTCCGTCACGGCCCGGAGGCCGCCCTTTTGAAGCTCGATCAGCATGGTGTATTCCTCCCTGTCTCTTTGTTGGTTTCTGTCATGATTGTAGCACGAACTCCGGGGAAAATCCACGTCTGTTTTCCACCATCCCCCTCCGGATCCGGAGATAACAGAAACCACGCCGCCACGGATGTCCATGGCGGCGCGGTTCGATCGCTGTCAGCCCGCTCAGCTGAAGATGAAGTACAGCAGCAGGGGGATACACAGGACGTACAGGCCCGGATGGATCTCCTTGTGCTTGCCGGTGGCCACCTTGATGGCCACATGGGCCAGAATGCCGCTGCCGATGCCGGCGGCGATGTTGGCGGTGTAGGCGCCGAACATGATCATGATGAAGGGGCCGAAGGCCTCGGTGAAGTTGGAGAAGTCAATCTCCGCGAAGCCGCTGATCATCAGGAAGCCCACGAAGATCAGGGCCGGGCCGGTGGCGGCGTCGGGGATGATGATGAACAGGGGCGCGGCGAAGATGGTCAGCAGGAACATGACGCCGGTGGTCAGGGCCGTCAGGCCGGTGCGGCCGCCGGCCTCCACGCCGGAGGAGGACTCCACATAGGTGGTGATGGTGGTGCAGCCGCAGGCGGCGCCCACGCAGGTGCCCACGGCGTCCACCAGGAAGGGCTTCTGGATGTCGGGCAGGTTGCCGTCCTGGTCCAGCATCTTGGCCTTGCCGGCCACGCCCAGAACGGTGCCCAGGGTGGAGAAGAAGTCGCCGAAGAAGGCGACGAAGATCCAGACGGCGGCGTTGGCGGCCAGCAGGCCGCTGAAGTCAAAGTTCAGGAACACGTTGCCCAGGTCGGCGGCGTCGGGCACGGCGAAGAAATGTTCCGGCAGGGTGGTGATGCCCAGGGGGATGCCGGCGATGGTGATGACCACGATGCCGATGAGGATGGCGCCCTTCACCTGATAGGCGGTGAGGATGGAGATCACCAGCAGGCCGGCGATGGCCAGCAGTACGGCGGGGTCGGTGAAGTCGCCCATGGCGATGCCGTCGGTGAAGTTGCCGATGCCGGTGTTCTTGAAGCCCAGATAGGCGATGAAGAAGCCGATGGAGGCCGAGATGGCCACCTTGATGTTCTTGGGGATCATCCGCACGATGAGATCCCGCAGACCCAGCACCGTCAGCAGCACGAAAATGATGCCGGACACCAGAGTGATGACCATGGCGGAGCCGAAGGACATGTCGCCGGACTGGATCAGGGCGCCCAGCAGGAAGTTGGTGCCCATTCCGGTGGACAGGGCGAAGGGCATGTTGGCGTAGAAGGCCATCAGCAGGGTGATGAGGCCGCTGATGAGAGCGCACATGATGAGGATGGCGGACTTGCTGATAACGACGCCATTGCAGTCCACGATATAGGCGGCGTCGCCGAAGCCCACGATGGCGCTGGGCTGCACGGCCAGCACGTAGGCCATGGTCATGAAGGTGGTCAGGCCGGCGATGATCTCCGTCCGGACGTCTGTGTTGTGGTCTTTCAGTCTGAAGATTTTTTCCATGATTTCCTCCTAAAACGTTTCTCTCTGTCTTTTCCCGGCAGGTCAGATGTCATACACCGGGACGAAGCTCTGGCTCAGTCCGTCCACCAGTCCCTTGTCCGTGATGACGATGCCCGGCAGCACCGGCAGGGACATGATGGCGGTCTCCAGCAGCTTCACGGTGCCGTCGCTGATGTCGTTCAGGGCCGTCTGGACCTGGCTGATCTGCTCCGCCACCTTTTCGCAGGACTCCTGGGACATGAGGCCCGCCGCCGGCAGGGGCAGGCAGGTGGCCGCTCCGTCCGCCGCGGCGCACACACCGCCGCCGCACTTCCGCAGGGTCTCCGCCGCCAGGAAGGCGCTGTCCGTGTCCCGGTAGGCCACGGTGAGGTTGTGGCTGTCGTGGGAGACGGTGGAGGCCAGAGCGCCCCGGTTCAGGCCGAAGCTCTCGTACACGGCGATGGTCTTGCCGCCGGTGCCGTAGCGGTTGGCCACCGCCACGAACAGCAGTTCGGGATGGCCGCTGATGTCCACGGCGCCGTCCTTCACCGGCAGCTCCACGGTTTTGGCGGTCCGCAGGACCCGGCCCGCGTCCAGGGGCGTAATGACCCGGACGGGGATGGTGTCCCCCTGCCACCCCTCCGGCACCAGCATCCGGAAGTCGTCCGCGCACCGGATCTGGGGCACGTTGACGGTGTTGACGAAGTCGTAGGCGCCCTCCTGGCGGTCGCCGCCCAGATACTGCCCGTTCTCCGCCACCAGACGGCCCTCCACGAACACGGCGTCGGGCATCCGGCCGTCCAGCTCCTTCACCAGCTGGATGTCCGCGATGTAGCCGGGGGCCACGGCGCCCAGGTCGTCGAAGCCGTACTCCCGGGCGGCGTTGAGGGTGCCCATCTTGATGACCTCACGGCCGTCCAGACCCGCCTGTACCGCCTTCCGGACCACCCGGTTGATATGGCCGGTGGTCAGCAGGTCCTTGGCGTGGACGTCGTCGGTGCAGATGGACACGAAGTCCCGCCAGAGGTGATCCCGGCAGCCGTCCACCAGATCGGTCAGATTGTCGATGAGGGAGCTGGCCCGCAGGTTCACGTGGATGCCGCAGCGCAGCTTCTCCCGGACCTCGGCGGCGGTGGCGCTCTCATGGTCGCTCTGGGGACCGCCCACCCGGTAGGCCGCCAGCTCCTTGCCGCTGACGTAGGGGGCGTGGCCCTGGAGATACATTCCCCGCTTCTCGCCCTCGTCGATGATGCTGTGCATCCGGGGGCTGTCCTGATAGACGCCCACGAAGTCCATGATCTCCGCGATGCCCACCACGCCGTCCATGTCCAGCAGTTCGCCCACCTCTTCGGCGCCGAACACGGCGCCAGTGCTCTCCAGTTCCGGCACGGCGGGCACGCAGGAGGGCGCCAGCACATACTGCCGCAGGGCGGACTTTTTGGCGTTCTCCAGCATGAACTTCACGCCGTCCACGCCCATGACGTTGCCGATCTCATGGGGGTCTGTGCAGATGGTGGTGGTGCCCCAGGGCAGGATGGCCCGGCTGAGGTTCTCCGGGATCATCATGGTACTCTCCACGTGCATGTGGGTGTCGATGAAGCCGGGGATCAGATAGCTGCCCTTGCCATCGTAATACGATGCGGCGGGCAGGGGCGCCTCCTGGCCCTCCTCCCGCACCCGGACCACGAAGCCGTCCAGAATGTCCACCTCTGCCGGATAAATCTCGCCGGTGAACACGTTGAAGTACTGCACATTTCCGATGGTCAGATCACAGGGGAGCTTCCCCATGGCCGCCTGGATCAGACGGCTTCTGTCTTTCGTCTTTCTGGTTCTCATATCGTCCTCCATTTCTCACCGCGTATTCCTCAAACAGCAGACAAAGGCGCAGCCTGTGGACGCCGCGCTTTTGCAGTCATACCCTACTATAATATTAGAAAATGCCGGATTGTCAATATCTCTCCGCGCCTTTTCCGACCATGTTCACCCCGTTGGCTGTTTTCGCCGCTTCTTTGTATAGATTTCCCCTGTGCCGGACGCTCTATCCCTGTCCGGCGGCCGACGGATCAGGAAAACCGGCCGGAACGCCCATCTTTATTTTTGCAGGAGCCGCCACAGCGTGGTGCGGCTGATGCCCAGGCGCTTCGCGGCGGCAGTCTGGTTGCCGCCGGTCTCCTCCACCACCCGGTGAGCCACGTCCTGGTTGATCTCGTCCATGGTCCGGTTCAGATCCAGCGGGACGGCAGCGTTTTCCGCCCGCGGAGAGAAGGCACCCACATGGCGTTCCTTCCGCAGCAGCTGCCGCACATTGTCCGCGGTGATGATGGCCCCGGGGGCGGTGACAGCCAGCTCCCCGATGACCCGGCGGAACTGGGTGTAGTTGTGGGGCCACTGGAAGTTTTGCAGCAGGTTCATGGCCTCCGGCTCCGCGCCCACGATGCGCCGGGGCAGATCCGTGTTCAGATGGCTCAGGGACAGGTTCACCAGCGTGGGGATGCGCTCCGCCATCTGCCGCAGCGGCGGCAGGTACAGCGACAGGCAGCACAGCTTGTCGATGAACTGGGAGCCTATGGTGGAGATGTACTCTCCGGGTTGGCAGACGCAGGAGAACAGCACCCGGTTCCGCCGGCAGACATCCATCTCCGCCAGGGCCGCCAGCAGCTGCTGGCGGCGTTCCTGCGTCAGCACGTCGATGCTGGCAAAATACAGGGTATTGCCCTCGTCCGCCAGTGGAGAGTTGTGGTGCTCCAGCAGGAAGGTCCAGCTCTTGTCGTTCAGCAGACTGCAATTGATGGTGATCAGCGGGTTGTTTTTCAGCTGGCTCCGCATATACAGCGCACCCACCACAAATTCCTTGCCGGTGCCGTCCTCTCCGGTGACCATGGCCGGTGCGGTGCTCTGGCTGATCTTGTCGATGTCGTCCTGAAGCTCGCCGATGGTGCCCGCAAAGCTGAAAATACTGTTGTAAAAGGCGCTCTCCGCCTCCGGCCGTGTGGAAAACCGGATGCCCACCTGATTGGGCGACAGCGGCGTCTTCCGGGTGTCCACATAGAACGCGATGTAGGAGAGGCTCCCGGAGTCGATCCGCCGCGCCCGGATGGAATACAGCATCCCCCCCACATTCCGGATGATGCGCCGCTCCATCTCGTTCCGGGACTCCGGCAGCTCCCGCCGCAGCAGCTCCAGCAGCTCCGGCCGCGGGGCGTCCATGGTGGAGAGAAAGAGATTTCCATCGCTGTCAAAGACCAGGGTCTGTCCGATCTGGCCCTGGATCACCTCCCGGAAGAACTGGTTTTCATCCCGCAGATGCTGCTGGCTCTGACACAGCATCAGCGCCTGGTCAAAGGCCTTGCGGATGCTGTCCAGCGAGGAGGTGATCAGCAGGGAGTTCATGCCCAGCCGCTGGGCGGTGGTGTTGGCCACCATGTCTCCCAGGATGGCCTGATACCGCTCCTTTTGCAGGTTCAGCAGGATGTTCTCCATGTCTTCGTTGGACTCATAGATGAAGATGTCCAGATCATATGAACAAACCCATTCTCGGCATCACCATGGGCGACCCCTTCGGCAACGGCCCGGAGATCACTGTCAAGGCCCTGGCTGACAAGACCATCTACGACCGCTGCCGTCCCCTGGTCATCGGCGACGTGTCCTGCATGGAGTACGCCGCCAAGGTGGCCAAAAAGGTCTCCGGTCTCGATATGAAGATCCGGGGCATCCGCTCCGTCAGCGAGGCCAACTACGAGTACGGCGTCATCGACGTATACGACTTGGGGCTGGTCAAGGCGGAGGACATTCCCAACGATCCCGAAGATCCCAAGCCCTTCGGTCTGGGCGCCACCGCCCTGGGCGGCGAGGCCGCCTTCCAGTACGTGAAGAAGGTCATCGAGCTGGCCATGGCCGGTGAGGTGGACGCCACCATCACCAACGCCCTGAGCAAGGAGGCCATCAACATGGCCGGCCACCACTACAGCGGCCACACCGAGATCTACGCCGACTACACCCACACCTCCAAGTACACCATGATGCTGGCCCATGAGGAGCTGCGGGTGGTCCACGTCTCCACCCACGTCTCCCTGCGGGAGGCCTGCGACCGGGTGAAAAAGGACCGGGTGCTGGACGTCATCCGCATCGCCAACGCAGGCTGCAAGGCCATCGGCATCAAGGAGCCCAAGATCGCCGTGGCCGGTCTGAACCCCCACTGCGGCGAGAACGGCATGTTCGGCCGGGAGGAGATTGAGGAGATCCAGCCCGCCATCGACGCCGACATGGCCGAGGGCATCATCATCCCCGACAAGAAACCCACCCCGCCGGACACCGTGTTCTCCAAGGCGCTGGGCGGTTGGTACGACATCGTGGTGGTCATGTACCACGATCAGGGCCACATCCCCCTGAAGGTCAAGGGCTTTGTGTACAACAAGGCCGAGGGCCACTGGGACGCCGTGGCCGGCGTCAACGTGACGCTGGGCCTGCCCATCATCCGCTCCTCCGTGGACCACGGCACCGGCTTCGGCCATGCCGGAAACGGCCACGCCAACGAGCTGAGCCTGGTCAACGCCATGGACTACGGCATCCGCATGGCCAACGCCAAGGCGGAAAACTGATCCCCATCCAGAACGGTCTTTCACCGGCAGAACCGGAAAAGAAATAGAACCCACCAACATTTTGAAGGGAGAACCACTATGAAAAAAGTATTCGCTCTGATTCTTGCACTGGCCATGTCCCTGTCCCTGGCCGCCTGCGGCGGCAGCGGCAGCAGCAGCGCCTCCACCGCTTCCAGTGCCTCTGCCAGCGCTGCCGGCAGCTCCGCCTCCACTGACTCCACCGGCCTCACCGGCCCCGTAAACCTGACTTTCGCCGCTCAGGAAGTGGGCACCGGCGCCTACACCATCGCCGCCGCTCTGCAGTCCGCCATGCTGAAGGGCCTGCCCTCCGGCTCCACCATCGACCTGACCACCAACTCCCCCGGCGGCGTGGGCGCCCCCGTACTGATCCAGAACGAGGAGTGCGACATCATCGTCGCCAACGCCGGTCCTGCTCAGTGGAGCTACGAGAAGGGCGCTGACGAGTACGACTTCGGCGGCTGCACCGACATCGCCACTCTGGGCGGCGGCCTGGGCCACACCTTCACCAACGTCATGTTCACCCAGAAGTTCGTGGACGAGACCGGCTACACCTCTCTGGAGGAGGTCATCGCCGACAAGTATCCTATCAAGCTGATCACCAAGAAGAACGGCTCCCTGGGCGAGCTGACCGCCGAGCGCGTCATCGAGGCCTGCGGCATCACCGTGGAGGAGTTCCTGTCCTTCGCCACCTGGGAAAAGACCGGCGGCGACGCCATCAAGAGCGGCCTGCAGGACGACCTGTATGACATGACCATCGACCACATCGAGGCCGGTCAGTCCAACACCACCGAGCTGTGCCTGACCCACGACATGTACTTCGTTCAGCTGTCCGACGCAACCCTGGCCAACATGGAGGAGATGGGCTACGCCCCCATCGTCATGGAGGCTGGCACCTGGAACAAGCAGACCACCGATATCAACTCCATGGGCTCCCAGCAGAACATCCTGGTCTCCGCCAGCATGGATGAGGACGTTGCCTACGCTCTGACCAAGGCCGTCTGCGAGAACAAGGCCGACCTGGCCTCCGCCGTGGCCTCCATGAGCTACTTCGATCCCGCCGTGGCCGGCACCAAGTCCTTCGCCGGCTGCCCCCTGCATCCCGGCGCCGCCCGCTACTATGCGGAGATGGGCTACGACTACGACGCCTGAGCTGACCGTCATTTAACAGAAAGAAGGAGCAGATATGCCTGAGCTTCTGAAAGGAAACGCCGCCATTATCACCGGTTCCTCCCGGGGCATCGGGCGGGCCATCGCCCTGGCCTTTGCCCAAAACGGCGCCGATGTGGTGATCCACGGCACGCGTGAGGACGCCCTGCGGCAGCTGCAGGACGAGATCCGGGCGCTGGGCGTCCGCTGCGAGTATGTGGCGGGAGACATCGGTGACTACGCCACGGCGGAACGGCTTGCGGAAACATGCCTGCGGGCCTACGGAAAGATCGACACGTTGGTGAACAACGCCGGCATCAACAGCCGCTACAGCTTTGCCGACGTCACGTCCGAGGAGTGGGACCGCATGATCCGGACCAACCTGACCAGCGCGTTTTACACCTGCAAGTGCGTCGTGTCCCACATGCTGGAGCGGAAGAGCGGCTGCATCATCAACATGTCCTCCTCCGCCGGCAAGACCGCCCATCCCAACGCCTCGGTGTGCTACGGCGTCTCCAAGGCGGGGATCAACTCCCTGACCCAGAAGCTGGCATATGACCTGGCTCCCCAGGGCATTCGTGTCAACGCGGTCTGTCCCGGTCCCATCGAGACCGACATGTCTCAGCAGTGGACTCCCGAATACCGGGAAAAGGTGTTCAGCACGATTCCGCTGCGCCGCCTGGGCAGAGGCGAGGATGTGGCCAACGTCGCCGTGTTCCTCGCTTCGGAGATGTCCGCCTTCATCGTGGGCGAGTCCATCAACGTCAACGGCGGCAAGTACATGAACTGATTTTCCCCGATATTCGATCAAATCCTGCGGCACACGGACCGGGGGGGGGGGCGGCCCGCCCGGTCCTGCTTTCCCACCGCATCTGTTTGCAAAAACAACCGATTCCCGCTGAGGAGGAAGATTCACTTGGAAGCTAACAAGAAAATAAATGTGCGGACGATCGCGGCCACGGCCGTCACCGCAGTGTTCTTCGCGTTCCAGATGTACATTGCCCTGGTCAAGCAGCTGACGCCCATGCTGCAGAGCCCCCTGCATCTGGTCTTCGCACTGACCCTGGTTTTCCTGTATTTTCCCGCTGATTACAACTATCGGAAAAAACTCCGCAAGGCCGCGGAAGCAAAGGGTGAGACGCCGGATCCCGTGCTGCTGAACAAGCGCGCCTGGATGAACTGGCTGGACATCCCCGCCTTCATCGGCATCGCCTACCTGCTGTGGTATGTCATCACCCAGAATGCCCGTCTGAATGACTTTGTGGTGGGCATTTCCGACGTCTACACCATCGACTACGTCTGCATGGTGGTGACCATTCTCCTTCTGCTCCTTGCGGTTTACCGGACGCTGGGCATCATGCTGACGGCCTTCATCGCCGTCTTCATCCTCTACGCCTGGACGGCCCCCTATCTGCCCGGCATCCTATACACCAAGCCCAAGTCCACCATGCTGAAGT
Organism: Dysosmobacter sp. HCP28S3_G4; assembly: GCF_052065175.1. Lineage (NCBI taxonomy): Bacteria > Bacillati > Bacillota > Clostridia > Eubacteriales > Oscillospiraceae > Dysosmobacter > Dysosmobacter sp. HCP28S3_G4. The sequence continues at coordinate 26,825 of NZ_JBQHUP010000007.1, forward strand.
TTCTGAACCAGTTCACCGCCGGCATGGTCATGACGGAGAGCGGCATCTTCGGCACGCCGCTGTACACCAGCGCCAGCACGCTGTTCTATTTCATGGTCTTCGGCGCGTTCTTCTCCACCATCGGCGGCGGACAGCTGCTGATCGATCTGGGCATGAAGGTCTCCAACAAGTCCTCCGGCGGTCCCGCCAAGGCGGCCGTGCTGTCCTCCGGCCTGATGGGCATGATCTCCGGCTCCGCCGTGGCCAACGTGGCAACCACCGGCGTTATGACCATCCCCATGATGAAAAAGATCGGCTATGAGCCCGAGGAGGCCGGCGCCGTTGAGGCCGTGGCCTCCACCGGCGGCCAGATCATGCCTCCCATCATGGGCGTCGGCGCGTTCATCATGGCCGAGATGCTGGGCATCAACTACATGAAGGTCGCCGCCGCGGCCATCATCCCCGCCGTTGCCTATTACTTCGCCGTGTTCGTCCTGGTGGACCGCATCGCCGCCAAGCGCGCCGCCAACATCGACTCCAACGTGGACGCCTCCATCCAGGTGGACCGCAAGATTCTGCCCCGGCTGTTCCTGCTGATCCCCGCCCTGCTGCTGGTGATCTGGATCATCCGCGGCGCCTCCCTGATGCGCGCCGGCATGATCGGTATCTTCGCCTGCATCGCCTGCGACGTGGTCAACTACTTCGTCAACAAGGAGGACTTCATCGACCTGAAGGGCCTCTGGAACTGCTGCGTCGACGGCGCCAAGCAGGCGGCCAGCATCGCCATTCCCACCGCCGCCTGCGGCATCATCATCAACGTCGTCACCGGTCAGACCTCTCTGGCCACCAACCTGTCCAACCTGATCAGCGCTCTGGGCACGGAGAACCTGTTCGTGGCGCTGCTGATCGCCATGGTGGGCTGCATGATCCTGGGTATGGCCCTGCCCACCGTGGCGGCCTATCTGGTGGGCACCATCCTGTTCGTGCCCTGCATCCGGCCCATCCTGCTGGCCACCGGCATGGCGGAGTTCACCGCCAACCTGTGCGCCAACATGTTCGTGTTCTACTACGGCATCATGGCCCAGATCACGCCGCCTGTCTGCGTCGCCTCGTACACCGCCGCAGGCATTGCGGACGGCAACGCCATGAAGACCGGTCTGAAGGGCTTCTCCTTCGCTCTGGTCGGCTTCCTGGTGCCCTTCGTCTTTGTGTACAATCCCGCCATCCTGCTGCAGGGCACCGTGGTGGAGATCGTCATCGCCACCGCGCAGATGGCTCTGGGCACCTATTTCCTGGCCATCACAGTGTCCGGTTTCTTCAAGCGGAACCTGAAGGCCTGGGAGCGCATCGCTCTGTTTGCGGCCGCCATCTGCCTGATCGCCCCGGAGGTCATCAGCACCGTGATCGGCATCGTGCTGGGCCTCGCCATCCTGTCCCTGGACTCCATTGCCGCGAAGAAGGCCGCCAAAGCCGCCTGATCCCCGGCTGCCCGCAAGCCGGCGGGGGAAGCAGTCCCCCGGGACCGTTTCCCCCCGCGTCCCTCCCATTTCGAACAGAAAGGTTGTTGAGTTTATGAAGTATCCCGTTCTGCCGGGACTGACTCCCGACGGCACCGTATATGAGAATGCCGTCATGGGAACGGTGGAGGCCATGCTGCCTCCCGGCCCCTTTGCCACCGCCCACGCCCCCGCCCTGCTGGAGCTTCCCAACGGCGATCTGCTGTGCGCCTGGTTCGCCGGCTCCTATGAGGGCAGCGCGGATGTCAGCATCGTCTGTGCCCGTCTGCCCAAAGACGGCACCCGGTGGAGCGAGCCGGTCCGGGTCTCCTGCGATCCCCACCGCAGCGAGCAGAATCCCTCTCTGTTCCTGGCACCCAGCGGCGAGGTCTGGGCCATGTACACCGCCCAACTGGACCGGATGGAGGGCAAGGACAACATGCAGTTCACCTCCGTTGTCCGCCGCCAGAAAAGCACCGACGGCGGCCTGACCTGGAGCGACTATGACGTGGTGTTCCCCGAGGAGGGCACCTTCTGCCGCCAGCCCATCCAGATCCTGTCCAACGGCCGCTGGATCTTCGGCAACTGGATCTGCTCCGACAGCGCCTCCGGTCTGGCAGGCGATCCCTCCGCCTTCCGCATCTCCGACGATCAAGGCGCCACCTGGCGCCGGGTGGACATGCCCGGGAGCCACGGCCGGGTCCATCCCAACGTGGTGGAGCTGGAAAACGGCCATCTGGCGGCGTTCATGCGCAGCCGGGCCGCGGACTTCATCTACCGCAGCGAGTCCTTTGACTGGGGCGGCACCTGGTCCGAGCCGGTCCCCACGCCGCTGCCCAACAACAACTCCAGCATCAGCGCCGTCAAGCTGCGCAGCGGCCGCGTGGCCATCGCCTACAATCCCACCTGCACGCCTGAGCCCAAGGCTGACGAGGCCGCGTGGCCCGGCCTGCGCTGCCCGGTGGCGGTGGCCCTGTCCGAGGACGGCGGCCTGACCTTCCCCCTGATCCGCTATATGGAGCTGGGCGAGGGCTATGTGGGCGCCGAGAATTCCACCAACAACCGTCAGTATGAGTATCCCTACCTGATGCAGAGCCAGGACGGTATGCTCCATTTGGCCTTTGCCTATCAGACCCGCCGGGGCGTCAAATGGATGTCCTTCTCCGAGGAGGACGTCATTGGCCGGAAGCGTGAGACCGTCGGCCTGTACAATCCCACCGCGGCACAGTCCCGGTGACCGCATATCCCGGCACCCAGGGATGCGGCAGTGAAAAGCGCCTGCCATCCGCCGCGGATGACAGGCGCTTTTCGCCGGTATTCTGATCTATCGTCCATCGTTCCGCCAACGCGGAGAAAGGAGTTCTCTTATGGGATGTAAATTTGAACTGGAACACATCGGCATCAACTGTAACGACCCCCAGGCAGCCTGGGAACTGGCGCAGCTGCTCAGCACCGCCTTCGGTCTGATGCCCCGCAGCGGGCAGAAGTCCGAGTTCGCCGGTGATTATTTCGAGTGCATGAAATCCCCGTTTCTGGGAACCAAGGGGCATATCGCCATGAGGACCCCCGACCTGACCGCCGCCATGGAGGAGCTGAAGGAAAAGGGCTTCCGCTTCAACCTCGATACAGCCGCCTACAGTGCGGACGGCCATCTGAAAAACATCTATCTCGACGGTGAGTTCGGCGGCTTCGCCATCCACATTCTCCAGAAGTAACGCCATGGCTCCGGCACAAAAAAGCAAGGGCATCGGGCTCATCGTTCTGTCCTCGTTTTTCTTCGCGCTGATGAGCGCCTTTGTCAGCATGGTGGGAGATCTTCCCTTTTTTCAAAAAGCCCTGTTCCGGAACGCCGTAGCCATGGTGGTATCCGGAGTGCTTCTGCTGCGGCGGAGGATCCCGGTCCGTGTCCCGGCAGGCTGCGGCGGGCCGCTGGCATCCCGCATCCTCTGTGGGATGCTGGGTGTCTTCTGTAACTACTACGCCATCGGCCATCTGCCCCTGGCCAGTTCCAATTCTCTGAGCAAGTTGAGTCCCTTCTTCGCCATCCTCTTCGCGGCGGTCTTTCTGAAGGAGCGTCTCAGCCGGGTCCAATTGGGCTGCATCGCCCTGGCACTGACAGGCAGTTCCCTTCTCATCCTGCCGAACTTGCAGACACTGGGCCTCGCCTCCTGCGTCGCCCTGCTGGGCGGCATTGCCTCCGGCGGCGCCCACGTCTCCCTGCGTGCCCTGCGGAAGCGTGGGGAGACGGACAGTTCCGCCATTGTATTTCTGTTCTGTCTCGTCTCCACGGCAGTGGCTCTGGCGCCCAGCCTGCGGTATTGGGTCCCTATGTCCGGCCGGCAGCTGCTGTACATGCTGCTGGCAGGCTCCTCCTGCACCGTGGCGCAGTACGCGCTGACGGCCGCCTACTGTTACGCGCCGCCCAAGGATATCTCCATTTACGACAGCTCCCAGATCATTTTCTCCGGTCTGATGGGCTATCTGCTGTTCCATCAGATCCCGTCTCCCCTGAGCCTGCTGGCCTACGCCCTGATCATTCTGGCCTCCGCCCTGCTGTTTTTCCACTACCGCTGGGAGGAGGGCCGAACAGGACCTTGATCGTATCCCGTCAGGCGGGAAACCGGCAAAAAAAGAGCACCCGCTCAGGGTGCTCTTTTGTCGTCTCCGATGGTTCTCTTTACTTCTCCGCGAAATACCGCCGGGTGGTCTCCGCGTCGGCGGCGATCTGGGAGCGGAGGGCGTCCAGGGAGTCGAAGCGGATCTCGTCCCGCAGGTGGCTGAAGAACTCCAGCCGCAGCGTCTTGCCGTAGAGGTCGCCGTCGTAGTCCAGCAGGCTGGCCTCCACCGTGATGTCCGTGCCGTTGTTCACCGTGGGACGGGTGCCCACGTTGGTGACGGCGGCGTAGAACGCGCCGTCCGGCAGGGTGACCCGGGTGGCGTAGACGCCGTGGGCAGGCACCAGCACATGGGCGGGCACCGTCAGATTGGCGGTGGGGAACAGCCGGGAGGAGCCGATGCCCCGCCCGTGGCCCACCGTGCCGGTGAGGGTGTGGGGATGGCCCAGGAAGGCGGCGGCCCGGTCCATCTGTCCCAGCTCCACCAGACGGCGGATGTAGGTGGAGCTGACGGTGATGCCGCCCACCTCCACCTTGGGGATGATGTCGCAGCCCAGCCCCAGTTCGGCGCACTTGGCTGCCAGCAGCTCCGGAGAGCCCTGATTCTTATGGCCGAAGTGGTGGTCGTGGCCCGCCACCAGATGGACGGCGTGATACCGCTTCACCAGGATCTCCGTGACGAAGCCGTCCCAGGGCGTGGTCATCATCTCCCGGTCAAAGGGCACCATCAGCACGTCGCTGATGCCGTACAGACGGCGCAGCAGGTCCTTCCGGTCCTCCGGAGAGTTGATGAGGGGGCATGGGATGCCGGTGACCACCTCCTTGGGAGGCCGGTCAAAGGTGAAGACGGCGGGCGTGCAGTCCCGCTTCCGGGCCTCCTCCGCCGTCCGGCGCAGAAGGGCGCCGTGGCCCAGATGAACGCCGTCGAAAAAGCCCAGTGCGATGACACGTTGTTTCATGGGATCAGTCCTTACTTCCGTACTTACGTTCCGAAGAAATTTTTCACAGCGGTGAGGGTGCCGCCCTTGGCCTCCGACAGGCAGAGAAACGTCCCGTCCCCGCCGTAGACCCGGTAGGTGCCGTCCTTCAGGCGGGCGTCGGTGATGGGATTGCCGTTGCGGACCCGGTTCTCCCTGCCGGGAGACGGGATGGTATAGGCCGGATAGGGCGCGAAATAGGCGTCCAGCGGCAGCAGGACGGCCTCGCCCCGCTCCTGCACCGTCTCCACCGTCACCGTCCGGTCGATGGTGAACCCGGCGGCCATGGTACGGCGCAGGCCGGACATGCACCCGCCGCAGCCCAGGGCCTGTCCGATGTCGTGGCAGAGGCTGCGGATGTACGTGCCCTTGGAGCAGACGCACCTCAGCCGCCACTCCGCCGGGCCGGTCTGTTCCAGCAGCTCCAGTTCAAAAATGGTGATCTCCCGGGGCTTCCGCTCCACCTCCCGGCCCTGCCGGGCCAGGTCACAGAGCTTCTGTCCGTTGACCTTCAGTGCGGAGTACATGGGCGGCACCTGCCGGATGGTCCCGGTGAACTGAGGCATCACCGCCTCCAGTTCCGCCCGGGTGACGCTGACAGGCCGCTCCTCCAGCACCGTGCCGGTACTGTCCTGGGTGTCGGTGACGAGTCCCAGCCGCAGGAGGGCCTCATATTCCTTCTCCCCGCGCTCGGCGAAGGAGACGGCCTTGGTGGCCGCCCCCACGAATACCGGCAGGACCCCGGTGGCCATGGGGTCCAGGGTACCGGCGTGGCCCACCCGCTTCTCATGGAGGATGCCCCGCAGCTTGGCGCAGACGTCCATGCTGGTCCATCCGGCGGGCTTGTCGATGATGACGATTCCGTTTGCCATTTCGTCGATAAAAACCTCTTTCAGTCAGGAATTCCTGCTTTTGAATTAGGAATTTTCCGGGAGTCGAAAATCAGGTCCATCCGGATATCCTCCGGACAAATCAATTCCTAATTCCTAACTCCTAATTCCTAATTATCCGAAGTCCGGCGCGTGTCTGGCGATGGCGGACAGGATCCTGGCCTTCACCTCCGCCAGCGGCGCCTCCACGGTGCAGCCCGCGGCGGCGGCGTGACCACCGCCCCCCAGCTCCCGGCAGACCTCCGTGGCGTTGATGCGGTCGCCGGTGCGGACGGACAGCTTCCACACATCGGGCCGCAGCTCCCGGAAGGTGACGGCGCAGTCCGTGCCCTCGATCTGCCCGCCCAGGGAGGACAGGTCCTCGGCGTCGCTCTCAGTGGCCTGAATGCGCTCCATCAGGGAGATGGGTACCATCAGGAACACCACCCGGCCCCGGTCGTAAAACTCCATGTTGCCCAGCATGTCCGCCTCCAGGGCCAGACGCTTCCGGGTCTTGGTGCGGAAGAACACCTTGTTGACGGCCCGGTAGTCGATGCCGGTGTCCATCAGCTCCGCCGCCACCCGATGGGTGTCGGCGGTGGTGTTGGCGTACTGGAAGCAGCCGGTGTCCGTGGACACCGCCACGTACAGCGGCAGGGCGATCTCCGGCGTGATGGGCCCCAGCTCCCGGAGGATGTCGTACACCAGCTCGCCGCAGGCGGCGGCCTCCGGCCGGACGATGTTCTCCTTTGCGAAATACTCAAAGGAGGGATGGTGGTCCATGGCCAGGTCCACCCGGTCCTTCCAGGGCAGGGCGTTGTCCGGGAACAGGCCCACGGTGGCGATGTCGGTGGACACCACCTTGTCCGGCGTGAAGCCCTCCGGAGCCAGATAGGGCGCCGCCACCGGGGCGGTGGTGTCCGTCAGGCCCGGATTGGGCAGCAGATACGCCGTCTTCCCCAGCGTCCGCAGGGCGGCGCACAGGGCCGCGGCGCAGCCCACCGTGTCCCCGTCCGGGCGCACGTGGGTGAGGATCAGCACATTGTCAAAGTCCCGCAGACGGGCGGCGGTCTCCTGAACGGTGAGCATGGGTCATTCCTCCGTTTCCGGCGCGCCGTCCCTCTGTTCCACGTCGTGGAGCAGCTCCAGGATGTGGGCGCCGTACTGGATGGAGTCGTCGGCGATGAACTGAAGCTCCGGAGTGTACCGCAGACGCAGAGACGCACCCAGCTCCCGCCGCAGGAAGCCGGCGGCGGACTTCAGGCCCTTCAGCACGTCCTTCTCCTGGGACTTGTCCAGAACGCTGATATAGACGCGGGAATAGCGCAGGTCGCCGGTGGTGTCCACACGGGTGATGGAGACCATGCCGGTCTGGGAGACCCGAGGGTCCTTCAGGCGGCGGATCTGGGCCGCCAGCTCCCGCTGGATCTCCTCGTTGATACGGCCGATGCGATTGCTTGCCATAATGGGATTCCTCCTTTTCGAGGTTTGTTTAGATGGTGACGCTCAGCCACCGCTGGCCCGGCTCCAGAAACTGGCGCAGCGTCTCCAGGTCGAAGTCCGCCAGGGTACCGCGGTAGTGGGGCGGACGCTTCCCGACATCATCTGACAGCCAGATGCTCCAAAGCTCCGCCGTCTCACCGGGATGCAGGTTCTCCGCCAGATACGCTTTCAGGGCGTTCAGATCCGCCTCTTCGGCCTCCAGCTCCAGCTCATACCGCCAGGGCTTGATGGGATAGTCCAAGGCGTCCACGGCGCTGCAGTAATAGAGATGCTCCTCCACCAGAAAGCCCCGTGGGATGGTGATGGAAACGGGTTCTCCCCGGACCATCACCGTGGAAGTGCGCTCCTCCTGCTGATCGCACAGCGGCAGCGGCCTGTCCGCCGCCAGAAGCCGGACCTGACTCATCGGTGTTCCCTCCCTGCGTCACGAAAAAACAGGGGGCGGCGACGAGGTCGCCGCCCCCTTTATTATTTGCAGCTGCCGGGCGATTACCGGGGGATCTCCTCCATGGTAAATGCCTCCACGATGTCGCCTTCCTTGATGTCGTTGAACTTTTCAACAGTCAGGCCGCACTCGTACTTCTGGGTGACCTCCTTGACGGAGTCCTTGAACCGCTGCAGGGAGGCCAGCACACCCTCGTGGATGACGATGCCGTCCCGGACCACGCGGACAGAGCAGTCCCGGACGATCTTGCCGTCCTGGACGTAGCAGCCGGCCACGGTGCCCACGCCGGAGACCTTGTAGGTCTGGCGGACCTCCGCGTGACCCAGCACCGCCTCCCGGAACTTGGGAGCCAGCATGCCCTTCATGGCCGCCTCGATCTCGTCGATGCAGTCGTAGATGACGCGGTACATCCGCATATCCACGTTCATGCGGGTGGCGGACTCCTGTGCCACGGCGTTGGGCCGGACGTTGAAGCCCACGATAATGGCGTTGGAGGACGCGGCCAGCATGACGTCGGACTCGTTGATGGCGCCCACGCCGCCGTGGATCACCTTCACGTTGACTTCCTCGTTGGACAGCTTCTCCAGAGACGCCTTCACGGCCTCCACGCTGCCCTGGACGTCGGCTTTGACGATGAGGGCCAGTTCCTTCCGCTCACCGGCGGAGATCTGGTCGAACAGGTTCTCCAGGGAGACCTTCTGGGCGGGGGCGTTGGCCTTGGCCCGCTCCTCCGCCTTCCGCTGCTCCACCAGCTCTCTGGCCATGCGCTCGTCGGCCACAGCGAAGAAGGGACTGCCGGCGGAGGGCGCCTCGCTGAGGCCCGTGACCTCCACGGGGACGGAGGGTCCGGCCTCCGTCAGGCGGCGGCCCTTGGAGTCCATCATGGTACGGACACGGCCCACGGCGGTGCCAGCGATGATGATGTCGCCCTGCTTCAGGGTGCCGTTCTGCACCAGCAGCGTGGCGATGGGGCCCCGGCCCTTGTCCAGCCGGGCCTCGATGACGGTGCCCTGACCGGCACGGTTGGGATTGGCCTTCAGCTCGCCCATCTCGGCGGTGAGCAGCACCATCTCCAGCAGGTTGTCGATGCCGATATTCTTCTTGGCGGAGATGGGGCAGCAGATGGTGTCGCCGCCCCAGTCCTCGGCCACCAGACCGTACTCGGTGAGCTGCTGCTTCACCCGCTCAGGATTGGCCTCGGGCTTGTCGATCTTGTTGATGGCCACGATGACGGGGATGTTGGCCGCCTTGGCGTGGTTGATGGACTCCACCGTCTGGGGCATGATGCCGTCCTCGGCGGCCACCACCAGAATGGCGATATCCGTGATCATGGCGCCGCGGGCACGCATGGAGGTGAACGCCTCATGGCCCGGCGTATCCAGGAAGGTGATGGGTCTGCCGTTGATCTGCACCTGATAGGCGCCGATGTGCTGGGTGATGCCGCCGGCCTCGCCGGAGGCCACGTTGGTGTTGCGGATGGCGTCCAGCAGGGAGGTCTTGCCGTGGTCGACATGGCCCATGACAACGACGACGGGGGCCCGGGGCACCAGATCCTCCGGCTTGTCCTCGTGGTCGTCGATGAGCTTTTCCTCGATGGTGACGGTGACCTCGTGCTCCACCTTGCAGCCCATCTCCTCGGCGATGATGGCGGCGGTGTCGAAGTCGATCATCTGGGGCAGAGAGGCCATGATGCCGTTCTTCATCAGGCACTTGACCACCTCGGCGCCGGTCTTCTTCATGCGGGAGGCCAACTCGCCCACGCTGATCTCGTCGGGGATCATCACCTTCAGGGGTGCCTTCTTGGCGATCTCCAGCTGGAGACGGCGCATCTTCTCCGCCTCGTCCTGACGGCGCTTGTTGGAGAAGGCGGGGCCGCCGGTGCGCTGGCGGTTCTGGCTGTGGATCTTCTCCTTGCCGCCACCGCCGCGGCGCTCCATCCGGGCGGCGCGCTCGCCGCCCAGCTCCTCCAGCCGCTGGTCGTACTTCTCCAGATTCACGTCGCCGCCCTTGCGGGTGTCCACGATCTTCTTCTGGGGCACCCGGGAGACGGGCTGCTGCACCGGCTGCTTCGCCTGCTGCTGGGGCTGGGCCGGACGGCCGCCCTGCTGCTGGGCCTTCGCCGCGTGCTGTCCCGCCTGGGCGGGCTGGGGTCTGCCGCCCTTGCCGTCCCGGCCGTCCTTCCGGGCGGGAGCGGGTGCGGGCGCAGGCGCGGCCTTCTTCTCCTGCTGCGCAGGCTGCTTCTTCTCCGGCTCCTTGGCGGTGTCCGCGAAGATCACCTGGATGCTGGAGACGGGATGCTTCTGCGTCAGACGCTCGAAGATAAAGGACAGCTCCTCGTCGGTGAGGACCTGCATATGGTTCTTCGGCGGATGTCCGAAGCTGGTCAGGATCTCCGTGATCTCCTTAGTGGGAAGGTTGAAGTCCTTCGCCACCTCATGCACTCTGTATTTTTCCATACCCAAATATAGCCACCTCGTTACCATCCGGCCCGGCGGCGTCTCCGGGAGGTCTCACACCTCACGGGACTTCCGCCCGGTCGGGAAAAATTCATCTATTTGCCCTCGGCAAATTCCGGAAGGCACTCACTGCGCCCCGGCTGTTTTCTGTCATGCTTTGACGTCCCGCTTGCCCTTGGGAGATCCCTTGCCCTTCTTCACCGGGCGGCTGTGCCGCCAGCGGTCCTGAGGCGCGGCGCTCCGCTCCGTCTTCCCGGCGGGATGTCCGCCCCGGGCCGGCCGCTTTCCGGCTTTCTCTCCGCCGCCGTTCCCTCCGGACCGGGAGGGGACGTACCGGCGTCCGCCGGGATGCCGCTTCTCAACGGGAGCCGTCTTTTCAGCAGGGGGTTCCGGTGCGGGGACCGTCTCCTGAGCGGGGGCCGTCTGGGCCTTCCGCTTCACCCGGCCCTGCCGGAGATTCTTCTCATGGGCCCGGGCCTCCGCCTTCCGGCGGGCGGCCTTCTCGGCCTTCTGATCCAGCCGGTCGGCGGTCTCGCCGTACCGGGCAGGGTCCGTCTCCACCAGGCGGCGGACGATGTTGGCGGCGAAGCCGATGTCCGTCACCGCCAGGATGGCGCAGGAGGTGCGGCCCATGGCCGCGCCCAGTTCCGCCTTGGTAAAGGGGATCTGGAGCCAGGGACAGTTACCCATCTCAGCGAAGTGCCGCACCCGGCGGACGGTGTTGTCCGCCGCGTCGGAGGCCAGCAGCAGCACACGGGCGTCCTTCGCCCGGGCGGCGGCCTCCACCGGCTCCTCGCCCACGGCCATCATATTGGCCCGGCGGCACAGTCCCAGCAGGGGGAGAAGTTCACTGCCCATCTCCGCCCTCCAGTTCCCGCTCCAGGGCGTCGTAGACCTCCGGCGGGATGGCGGTGGAGAAGGCCCGCTCCAGCGCCCGGGTCTTTCGGGCCTTCTTCAGGCACTCCACGTCCCGGCACACATAGGCGCCCCGGCCGGGCTTCTTGCCCACGAAATCCAGTGAGATCTCGTTCTCCGGGGACTTCACCACCCGGATCAGGGCCTTCTTATCCTTCATCTCCCGGCAGCCCACGCACTGCCGCTGGGGGATCTTCTTCACTTTTGGCACAGCGGACCGCGCTCCTCTCTCCCTGAATGATTATTCCCGGGGCTCCTCGTCTCCGGCGGGGACCTCCTCAGACACTTCCTCCTCCCGGAAGCTCTGGGGCTTGATGTCGATCTTGTAGCCGGTGAGACGGGCCGCCAGACGGGCGTTCTGGCCCTCCCGGCCGATGGCCAGGGACAGCTGGTCATCCGGCACGATGCAGCGGCAGGCCTTGCCTTCCTCGGCCATCCGGACCTCCACCACGTCGGCGGGGGCCAGGGCGGCGGCGATGAACTCCGCCGGGTCCTCGCTGTACTTGATGATATCGATCTTCTCGCCCCGCAGCTCCTCCACGATGCTGTCCACCCGCTGGCCCTTGGGGCCCACGCAGGCGCCGATGGGGTCCACGTTGGGGTCGTTGGACCACACAGCCATCTTGGTGCGGCTGCCCGCCTCACGGGCGATGGCCTTCACCTCCACGGTGCCGTCGAAGATCTCCGGCACCTCCAGCTCGAACAGCCGCTTCACCAGACCCGGATGGGTTCGGGAGATCAGCACCTGGGGACCGCGGGTGGAGTGGCGGACGTCCACCACGTACACCTTCACGTGCATGCCCTCGGTCAGTTCCTCGCCCTGGACCTGCTCACCGGCGGTGAGCAGCGCCTCCGTGGACTCCGTGCCGCTGCCGATGCGCAGGGACACGGCGTTGGTGCGGGGATCGATGCGGGTGACCACGCCGGTGAGGATCTCATGCTGCTTGGAGTTGAACTCGTCGTAGATCATGCCCCGCTCGGCCTCCCGCAGGCCCTGGATGATGACCTGCTTGCCGATGCCGGCGGCGATGCGGCCGAACTCCATATTGTCCACGGGGATGTTCACCACGTCGCCCAGCTCGTACCGGGCGGAGATGCGGTGGGCCTCCTCCAGGGTGATCTCGTTGTAGGGGTCGTAATACTTCTCGTCCACCACGGTCTTCTGGACGTACATCTTCAGGGCCTTGTGCTCCTCGTCCACGTCCACGATGACGTTCTCCACATCGTCGTGGTCCTTCTTATAGGCGGTGGTCAGGGCCTGGATGATCTTATCCAGCATGAAGTTCTGGGGGATGTTCCGCTCCTTTTCCAGCAGTTCCAGGGCGGCAAAGATCTCCGCAGAATTCATGCCGGCGGGTTCTTTCTGTTTCTTGCCTCTCATTTCTGACGATTCTCCTTCTGATTTTGTTGGGCATCCGATCCGCCCCGCAGGGCGGTTAAGTTTCATTCCTTAGAATTCCACCCGGAGCCGGACCATGGCCGTCTCCTTTTTTCCGAAGGTCAGGTCGTCCTTCCCCACGGTGACGGTGGTGTCGCCGGTGGACTCGTCATAGGCCTTCAGCGTCCCGGCGAACTCCTTGCGGCCGTCGCGGGCCTGGTACAGCTTCACTGTGACGGGGCTGCCCAGGAAGCGCTGGAAGTCAGAGGGGCGCTTCAGCTGCCGCTCCGCGCCGGCGGAGCTGACCTCGAAGGTGTAGCTGCCCTCGATGGGGTCCGCCTCGTCCAGCAGGGGCTCCACGGCCCGGGACACGGCCTCGCAGTCCAGAATGTCCACCTGGCCCTCCAGCTTGTCGATATACAGCCGCAGATACCAGGCGCCGGCCTCCCGGACGTACTCCACGTCCCAGAGGATGCAGTCCTGTGCCTCCACGGCGGGGGCGGCCAGCTCGGCCACCAGTTCCGTGATCTTTTTCAAGACAGTTTTCCCTCCCGGCGGAAATTTTGACCTTCTGGGACAGCATCGCATCATGCGGCAAGAGCGGTTTGCGAGCAAATTTTGCGTCTGACAAAGGCGCAATTCTGCAGGAATACCGGGCGCATTTTAAAAATTTGCAACGCATGGATGGCGCAAAATGTCCGCAAAGCGCCGCCGATGCATTTGTGCGGTGCCGCCCTAAAAAAGGCCAACAAAAAGAGCGGACCCGGGGCCCACTCCACATACCTACACTACTAACATACAGAATATAGCACATCCCGCCAGGCATTGCAAGAGTTTTCTTGCCCTCCGGCGGTAAAAAAATCAGAAAACAGGACGCTTTTCGCAAAAAACGCCCTGTTTTCCGGGAAATCACCGTTTCCGGACCCACTGGATCAGGCAAGCGGCCAGAAACACCGCCAGATCCGTCACCACCACCGAGGCTCCCACCGGGGTGGACAGCACGAAGGACGCCGTCAGTCCCACGCAGAAGCAGGCCACCGACGACACCCCCGCGCAGATCACCACGCCCCGGAAGCTCTTGAACAGCCGCATGGCCGTCAGCGCCGGGAAGATGATCAGGGAGGAGATCAGCATGGCGCCCATCATCCGCATGCCCAGCACGATGGTCAGCGCCGTCAGGATGGACAGCAGGGTGTTGTACCGCTCCACGTTCAGGCCCGTTGCCCGGGAGAAGCTCTCGTCGAAGGTGACGGCGAACAGCTTGTGGTAGAACAGCACGAACAGCGCCAGCACCGCGATGCTCAGCAGCACCGACAGCGCCACGTCGGACTTCGTCATGGCCAGGACGCTGCCGAACATATAGTTGTCCACGTCCGTGGTCATGCCGGTGGTCAGGGAGATCACCAGAATGCCCACCGCCAGGGCGGAGGCGCTCATGACGGCGATGGCGGCGTCGTTGTTCCACCGGGGATGGCTGGCCATCCGCAGCAGGAAAAAGGCCGCCAGGATCACCACCGGAATGGAGAAATACAGCGGCGTGATGCCCAGGGCCACGGCGATGGCCAGGGAGCCGAAGGACACATGGCTGAGACCGTCGCCGATCATGGAGTACCGCTTCAGCACCAGCGACACTCCCAGCAGGGCGCAGCACAGACTCACCAGCACACCCGCCGCCAGCGCCCGCTGCATGAAGGGCCAGGAGAACATCTGCAGAAGGATCATGTCCGCTCCTCCTCTCCGAACCGCCGTCCCTGGGGGGAGGCCAGATAGTCCGGCACCGTGCCGTAGAACCAGCTATCCCGGCCGATGTGCAGCACCGTCCGGGCGCTGTGGAGGGCGGCCTTCAGATCGTGGGTCACCATCACCACGGCCATGCCCTCCTTCCGGTTCAGATAGGCCAGGGTCTTGTACAGGTCCTGGGCGGCGGCGGGGTCCAGTCCGGTGATGGGCTCGTCCAGGATCAGCAGCCGCCGGGCGGCGCACAGTGCCCGGGCCAGCAGCACCCGCTGCTGCTGGCCGCCGGACAGCTCCCGGTAGCACTGGTCCTTCAGCTCCAGGATGCCCAGCTTGCCCATGTTCATCAGCGCCCCGGACCGCTGGGCCGGGGTGTAGAAGAAGTGGAAGCCCTTCCGGTTCAGATACCCGGACAGCACCACCTCATAGACCGTGGCGGGAAAGTCCCGCTGGGCCCGGGTCTGCTGGGGCAGATAGCCGATGGCCCCGTCCCGCAGCTCCGGCGCCCGGACGATCTCGCCGGACAGGGGGGACAGCAGGCCCAGCAGGCCCTTCATCAGCGTGGACTTGCCGGAGCCGTTCTCGCCCACCACGCAGAGGTAGTCCCCCTCCCGCACCGTCAGGTCCAGGTGCTGGAGCAGGGGCTTTCCCTCGTAGCCCAGGGACACGTCCCGGCAGACGATCAGTTCATTGTTCTCCATGTCCGTGTCCCTCCTCTCTCTGTTTCGCGCAGACGTCGCACAGCCCCGTGAACACCGTGGTCCGGGGATCGATGTGAAAATGGTGCCGCTCCGCCAGATGATCGTACAGGGGCTTTAAATGGGTGCAGTCCAGATGCAGGATGCGGCCGCAGCCCCGGCACTGGAGCAGCAGACACTCCCGCCCCTCTCCGGCGTGGTCGCAGTACTGGTACAGCGCCCCCTCCCCGGTGTTGACCTTGTGGACCAGTCCCGTCTGCTCCAGCTTCTCCAGCTGGCGGTAGATGGTGGCCAGGCCCACCGGATGGCCGGACTGGCGCAGAGCCTCCGCCAGTTCGATGGCGCTGACCGGCTCCTCCCGCCGTCGGGACAGGCAGTCCAGCACCGCCTGCTGCTGTTTCGTGGAATATGCCATGGATGCCTCCTGAATTTGAATATGAAAATCATTTTCATATTATAGCCGCCCCGGCGGAATAGTCAAGCAAAATCTCCGGCGGACAGAAAAAGGCAGAAAAACTCCGGAGCCGTCCCCGGCTCCGGAGTGTGTTCGCGGAAGCGCCCGCCTATTCCAGCAGGCCGTATTTGGTCTTCACCCGATCCAGCTTCTCCAGCATGGGCTCCGCGGCGAACCACAGGAACAGCGCCGTGGCCGCCGCCTGGACGCAGTCCATGGGCAGGCCGGAGAGACAGTAGGCCAGCAGCAGCTTCCCGTCCAGCGTCCCGGCCCACATGAGGGCCGCCGCCGGATTCATGATGCCGCCGTAGATCACCACGGCGGACAGTGCGCCGAAGGCGGACAGTGCCACCCGGCTCCGGGGCAGCGGCCCCCGATGGAACAGCACCCCCGCCAGAAAGCCGGTGAAGCCCATGGCGAACATCTGCCACGGCGTCCAGGGTCCCTGCCCGAACAAGATGTTGGAGGTCAGCATGGTGACGGCTCCCACCAGGAAGCCCGTCTGGGTGCCCAGGGACGTCCCCGTCAGAATGGTCAGCGCCATCACCGGCTTGCACTGGGGCAGCATGAAAAACGCCGCCCGGCCCGCCGCGCCGATGGCGCACAGCACCGCCATCACCGCCAGCTCCCTGGCCCGGGGCCGCCGTCCCTCAAACAGGAGAAAGAAGGGCAGCATGGCCTCCAGCAGGATCAATAGTGCAATAAAATAATATTTTCTGCCATTATATAAGACTTGTCCCGCCAGCAGCGTCAGGGGGATCAGCAGCAGGACCCCGCCCGCCGCCAGAACGGACCGCCGGGAGGGACGCCGTTCCCCCGCTCTTTCAGGCGGCCGCGGCATGGGGGCGGCGGGCCGCCGGACGCACAGCGCCAGCACCAGCAGGGGCAGCAGGAAGGCGGCGTACTGTCCCACAGACGGGCCGCTCTCCGGCGTCAGCCCGCCGGAGGCGGCGGTGCGCAGCAGCACCGCCAGAGCCGCCAGTCCGGAGACCACCGCCAGATATTTCCGCCACCGGGGCAGCTTTTTCGCCGGACGCCCCACCGTCTCCGGGGCTGCGGCGAAGCCGGAACCGTCTGTTTCCGGCGGACATTCCGGTGGTGGCGGCAGGACGCCGCCGCAGGCCAGGATCAGGTCCTCCGGCGTCACGGCCCGGGGCAGCAGGGGCCGGGCCATGCGGTTGGCGGCGGTGGTGTAGAAGCTGTTGCCGGAGAAGAAGTCCCGGGGTGGGCCCTCCGTCACGACGCCGCCGTCGAAGAACAGGGCGCACCGTCCGGCGTACCGGGCGCAGAACTCCACGTCATGGCTCACCATGAGGATAGCCGTCCCCTGCCGCCGGAGGGATTGGAGGATCTCCCCCAGCGCCTGCTTGAAGGCGGCGTCCAGGCCCTTGGTGGGCTCGTCCAGCAGCAGCAGGTCCGGCTCCGTCAGCAGCACCTTGGCCAGGGCCGTCCGCTGCTGCTCGCCGCCGGAGAGGTCGTAGGGATGGCGGTCCAGCAAACCCTCCAGACGGCACAGCCGCACCATGCGGGCCGTCCGTCCGCCCCGCTCCGTGTCCGTCAGTGGCAGCTCCTCCAGCGTCTCTGCCAGCTCCTCCCGGACGGTGTTCTTCACGAACAGCGCCTGGGGGTCCTGGGGCAGCAGGGCAATCGTCCCATGGCGGCATACCTCTCCCCGCTGGGGCGTCAGCAGGCCGCTCAGCAGCTTCAGGGCGGTGGTCTTTCCCGCGCCGTTGCCCCCCAGCAGGGCCAGCAGTTCGCCCCGCCCCACCGTCAGGGACAGGCCCTTCACCACGTCCGCGCCGTTCTGTTCATACCGGAACCACAGCTTCCCGGCGGACAGCACCGTCTCCCCGGCGGGAGGCTCCGGCGTCTCCGGCACGGGATGCAGGGGATGGGCCGATTGGAACTCCTTCAGCCAGTCCCGGCCCTCCCGGACGGTGACAGGACAGGGGGCGTCCGTGTCCGCCGCCGCCCAGACCCGCATGGCGGCGGGCATGGCCAGAAACATGGCGTGGCCCCGGTCCCGCAGGGCCATGCCCGCTTCCCCGGGTGTGCCGGTACAGATCAGCCGCCCCCGGTCCAGCACCGCCGCCTCCGTGGCCAGGGGAAACACCTCCTCCAGACGGTGCTCCGTCAGGATCACGGTGGTGCCCAGTTCCCGGTGGATCTTCCCCAGCATGGCCAGGAAGTCCGACGCCGCGATGGGGTCCAGCTGGGCGGTGGGCTCGTCCAGGATCAGGGCGGCGGGCTGGGTCACCATCACCGCCGCCAGATTCAGCAGTTGCTTCTGACCGCCGGACAATGACGCCGTGTCCCGGTAGAACCAGTCCTCAATGCCGAAGAAGGCCGCCATCTCCGCCACCCGGCGGCGGATGAACGGGGTGTCCCACCCCAGGCTCTCCAGTCCGAAGGCCAGCTCATGCCACACCCGGTCGGTGACGATCTGGCTGTCCGGGGACTGTTGGACGAAGCCGATGCGTCCGGCGGCGGCCCGGCGGTCCAGCTCCTCCAGGGGAAGGCCCTCGAACAGGATCTCCCCATCCCGCCGCCCGTGGGGGGACAGGGCCGGCTTCAGCTGCCGCAAAAGGGTGGTCTTACCGCAGCCGGAGGCGCCGCACACCACCAGAAAGGCCCCCTGCTCCACGGTCAGGGACACGTCCGACAGGGCGGGGCGGGTCTGTCCCGGATAGGTGAAGCTCAGGTGGCGGAGCGTGAACGTGTCCATTGGCGGGCCTCCCTCCTATTGAAAATCACCGGCGTCAGGCAAAGGGCCAGATACACCAGCTGAAAGCCAACGGGCAGCACGCCGGTCAGAGTCCCCCGGACCGTGGGATAGTACCGCCAGTCCAGGCCACCCGCCGCCCATCCGGCGGCGATGAAGACACCGCAGAAAGCCAGCCAGACCAGCAGCGTCCGGTCCCGGCCCTCCAGCCGGTAGATGGAGAAGGACGTGCGGCCCGGCAGGCCCCAGCCCCGGCCGCGCATGCTGTCCGCCGTCTCCACGGCGCTCTCCAGTGACCACGTCACCAAAATAGACACCTGGGCGGCAGTGTTTTTCAGCCGCCGGAACCAGCTCCCGCCGGAGCCGTCCCGTCCCACGCACCGCCGGGCCTCCCGCACCGTCCGGAACCGGGCCTGGAACCGTGGCACGGACCGCAGGGTCATGGACAGCAGCAGGGACAGGGCGGGCAGCAGCCGCCCGAAGAGCCACACCAGCTTGTCCGACGTCAGCACCGCCGACGCGCAGGTGAACCAGGCCACAGCCGCCGCCAGCATGGCCGACGCCGCCAGTCCGTACAGGATGCTCTCCAGGGTCAGGGGGTTCCCGGAGGGCAGATAGGTCAGGATGGTGGCCCCCTCATGGTTGAAGGCCGGATTCAGCACCGCCGCCAGCAGGGCCATGGGCAGCAGGTACCGCAGCTGGCGTCCCACCCTCCGCCAGCCGTACAGGTCCGCCGCGCAGAGCAGGGACGACGTCAGGGACACCGCCAGACACACCGGATGGAGAAAAAACATGGTAAACAGCAGCACCAGGGCGAAGTACAGGAAATTCACCAGGGGATGGCAGTCGGAAAAGGCGTTCCGGCGCTCCATGACGTCCCTCCTCTCGTTGCTTTCTTACGCGCTCCGCTGGTCCGCGGCGGCGCCGCCGATGTCCGCCCCCAGGTCGCAGGTGTAGCGCCAGCAGATCTCGTCGCCGTCCTCCAGGAGATACTGGCTGCACCCGTAGTTGGGGTACCAGCCGTTGACGGCGTACATCCAGCCGGACAGTTCTCCGGCGTCGAATTCGTACAGGTTTCCGATGCCCTCGATGTAGGCGCTGCCGTAGAGGGGCGTGTTCTCGTACTCCATGTGGAGCTTCCGCTGTTTGCAAGTGCGCTGGAGGACGTTGAACACGCTCTCCCCCTCATAGAACGTCACCTCCGTGGGCGGCAGGAGCCAGCCATCGGAGGGCACCAGCTCCGTCTTCTCCGGGTCGCACAGGTCCATGTTGTCCAGCAGGGCGGCGCAGCTGACGGAGATGGTGCAGGTGTACGTGCCGTCCGCCGTTCCGCCGGACAGTGCGGCGGTCGCTGACGCCGCCGGAGACGCCGCCGGGGCGGCAGCGGGATCCTCCGGCGTCTCGGGAACTTCCTCCGGGGATTCCGGCGTGTCCGGCTCCTCCGGGATCTCCGGAAGTTCCGTCAGGTCCTGCTCCGGGTCCGCCTCCGCCGGTTCCGCGGCGGCAGGCTCCGCCGGAGACGACACCGCAGAGGAGGACGCAGAAGCGTCCGGGGCCTGTCTGTCAGCGCCGCCGTCCAGGCAGAAGGCGGCGATCAGCAGGAGCAGGACGCCCAGGGGAAGCAGGAGCTTCCACAGACCGTGCTTTTGTCTCATGGCGTTCTCTCCTTTACATTACAGCAGCTTTGCGGCGTCCAGCAGGGCCGTCACCGCTTGGGCAGCCTCACCCCGGGTGATGGGCCGGTACGGCTCCAGATCCAGGGCGTCCGCGTCAAAGAGGCCTGTCCGGCAGCAGAATGCCACGCTCGCCTTCGCCCAGTCCCCCACCATCCGGTAATCGCCGAAGGGGGCCAGGGCGTCCAGGACCTCTCCGTCCGTCAGGGCAGTGTCCAGACCGCAGAGCCGGGCGGTGCGGGCCAGCATCACCGCCGCCTCCTGGCGGGTGATGGTGCCGTCGGGATCAAACACGGTCTCGGTCCTGCCGTTGACGACGCCATAGGCGTGGGCGGCGCCCACGTAACCGGCGCACCAGCTGCCGGAGGCCACGTCGGCGAACCCACCGGCGGTCTGCTGGGGCAGGCCCAGCGCCCGGACCGTCACCACCGCGAACTGGGCACGGGTCAGGCGGCTCTCCGGACGGAAGGTGCCGTCGGCAAAGCCCGTCAGGACGCCCCGCGCCGCCAGCGTCTCCGCCGCGGAGCGGTACTTGTCCCCGGCGATGTCCGGGAAGGTCGTGTCGGGGGTCGTCACCGCCGGGGCCTGCACGTCCGGGTGCTTCCCCGGCAGGCCCGTCCCGGCGGTGGACGCGATCCGGACCGCGGCGTCGCCCATGCGGTAGAGACTGTTCTCCCCCCGGAGGGCCCGCTGTGCGGCCACCAGGGCGTACAGGCCCTGCTCCGAGGCCATCTGGCCGGAGCCGGAGCCGCCGCCGGTGTGGAGGAAGCTGCCGTCGGGCTGCTGATAGCCCAGCAGACCGTCCAGGGCGGAATGGCCGTTCTTCACAAACCGGGGATCGTCCAGGGGGATGCCCAGCTCGCACAGGGCCACCAGCACCTGGGCCGTGCTCTCCGCGTTGGACGTCCCGCCGCTGGACCAGCCGCCGCCGGCGTCCTGGGCATCGCTGAGCCAGGACAGCGCCCGCTCCGCCGCGTCCCCCACCGCCGTCTGGTCCTGATATTTCGCCAGGGCCTGGAGGGCCATGCCGGTGACGTCGGCGTCGGCGTCAGAGCCGCCGCCCCGATGGGTCAGGTCCCAGCCGCCGCAGTCCAGCTGACGGGACAGGATCTCCTCCACGTACATCTGCCGGGTGGCCCGGGTCTTGGCGTCGGCATTCACCGGCATTTCATAGTCTCCGGCGTCCAGGGCCAGCAGCGCCCAGACGGGGCCGTTGATGCCCTGCCAGACGGTCTTGTCGAAGTCCCCCAGGGGCGTCAGCAGATCATAGCCCGCCACATCCGTGGGGTCCGCGCCGATGGCCGTCAGGGCGATGGCCACCCGGGCGTACTCCGTGTACTTCTTCTCGTGGAGGACACCCTTGTAGGCCGCCGTCTCCGCCTCCACCGCCGCGTAATAGCTGTCCCAGAAGGTCTGGGGCACCTCGAAGCCGCCGCGGGCCAGGCCCAGGACGGCCCACTCGCCGCCCACGCTGCCCACCCGGGGCTGCTCCACGGTCCGCAGCATATAGGCCGCCGCCCGCTCCGCGGCGTCATTCAGCGCGCTTTCCGACGCCGCCGACGCGGGCACCCACAGGCCGGCCAGCACCGTCAGTGCCAGCAGCAGGCCCACGGCCCGTTGTCTCATGGTGTTCATCCCGTCCCCTCCCCTTTCAGCCATCCTGGTCGGACAGCGCCAGCCAGCGGGTCAGGATCACCGCCGTCTGGGCTCGGGTGGCGCCGCTCTTCGGCTCCAGGGTATTCCGCGCCGTACCGGTGAGGAGACCCGTGCCGCAGGCCCAGGCCATGGCGTCACGGGACCAGGCCCCCACGCTGGCCTCATCCGCGAAGATGCTGAGGTCGCCCCGGGCGGTGACGCCGGCCTGCTTCCAGCCGGCGTAGCGGTACAGCAGCGCCGCCAGCTCCTCCCGGGTGACGGGGGCGTTGGGGCGGAAGGCGCCGTCGCCGTAACCGGCGGCGATGCCGCTGGCGGAGGCCCAGGCCGCGGCGTCCGCGCAGTAGGACTCCGCTGCCACATCGGTAAAGGGTGCGGCGCTCTCCGGCGCGGGACTTCCCTCCAGCCGCCACAGGATGGTGACGATCATTCCCCGGCTGACCGCGCCCTCCGGGGAGAAGGTATCGGCGGCGGTGCCCTTCATCAGGCCCACTCCGTACACGGTGCGGATGGCGTCCAGCGCCCAGTGGCCCTCCACATCCGTGAAGGGCAGGCCGCCGGTGAGAGCCGCCCAAGCCGCCTCGGCGCCGGTGAGGACGCTGTAATTGGTGACCAGTTCTTTCTGGGCGTCGGCGAGCCGGTCATAGGCCGCCCGGGCGGCCTGAATGGCGGGGCCGCTGTCCGCATTCACCGTGCCGATGGCCCGGATCAGATCCATGACGTCGCTGACAGCGGCCGTTCCGGCCGGGACGGAGCCGCTGTTGACCGCGTCCCAGCTGCCCTGATAGCCCGTCTCCTTGGTGTAGTCGTCGGTGTAGAACCACTGGACGGTGTCGCCGCTGCGCAGCGTCCGGCTGTCCCAGCCCTCATCGGCGATGGTGCCGTTGTGGCGGTACATCCAGCCGGAGTTGGGTCCGTTGTCCAGCTCCGCCAGACCGTTGATCTCCGAGACGTAGGTGGTGTTGGCGGTGTAGTCCAGTCCGGCGTTGTTCAGCATCAGCTCGGTGACGTACTGCACCGTGGAATCCTCCGGCACCTGGACGGTGGTGCGGGCGATCCAGGTGGGATCGGTGTGCTTTCCGGTGTACTCCCCGGTGTCCGGGTCATAGTGGACGGTGTCGCCGGTGAGGGAGAAGGTGACACGGATGGTGCCGTCCTCCGTGCCGCCGGAGGAGCCGCCGGACGCCGCCCGGCGGATGACGACACTGTAGGTCTTCGTCCGCTCGCCGCTGGCGGAGGTGACGATCAGCAGGAAGCAATTCTCCCCGGCGGACAGCGCCAGCGGCTCGCTGGCAGCGCCGGAGGTCAGGGTCACGGCGGTCTCCAGAGCGCCGCCGGTGAGGGTCATCGCCGCGCCGTCGCTGGCCGCAGGCGTCAGCCGCACGGCGGAGACGGCGCTGTCCACGGAGAACTCCACCGTGTCCGACGCGTCGGGGACGGCGGTGACGCCGCCGGGAGTCAGGGTCAGACCCGTCAGGTCCGCGCCGTCCTCCGGGGTCGCCGTGTTGGCGACGTTCAGGATGTAGATGACCGGCTCCCGGTCCTCCTCCTGGACGATGATCCGCAGCTTGCCCACCGCCGTCATGGGGGCGCTGTCCATGCCGGAGGCCACCCGCTGGGCGGACACGTAGATGTTGGCGTCCGGGTTTGCGGCGGTGGGGGTGACGGTGAGGACGGACGCCCCCTGTCCGTCCACGGTGTACGCTGTGACGCCCTCCGTCAGCTCCACCGGCGTCCCGTTGACGGACAGGGCCGTCAGGCCGCCGCTGACGCCCACGGCCCCGGCGGCGGGCTGTGCCCGCAGCACGGCGGTGATCTCCGGGGAGATCTCGCCGCTGGTGGTGCCGTAGCTGAGAACGGGGTTGTAGATTTTGATGTAGGAGACTTCGTCCAGCTCCACCGGGTCGCCGTGTTCATTCACCGCCCAGGCCAGGTCGAAGCCGTCGCCGTTGTAGGTCCACTGGTGGTCCGCGGCGTAGGGATTGGCGGCTCCGCTGCCGCCGTCGGCCCCGGCGCTGTGGCAGTCGGCGTAGCCGAAGGCGCAGAACCCGCCGGAGGCCAGACGGCTGCCGGTGAAGGACACCGACTTCGCCGTGTAGGTGACGTTGGCTCCCGCGCCGGTCTGGTACGCGCCGTAGTACGCCGGGTCGGGATAGTAGGGCTGGGTGTGGAAGCTGTTTTTGGGCAGGACGCCGGAATTGCCCAGGCTGTCCGTCCAAGGGATGTCCGCCGCCGCTGTGAAAGCGGTGTCCCCGTTGGTGTAGGTGACGGTGACGCCGTGGACGGTGGACGCCTCGTAGTACCGGCTGCCCGCCAGCTCATACCAGGTCTCGCCGTCCCGGGACACCATGACCGCGGCGGGCTCCGCCGCGCTGGCGGAGGTCTCGCCGTCGCTGTCGGTGAAGCAGTTGCCCACCACGATGAAGTCCACGCCGTAGGGATTGGCGGGGTCGTTGCGGATGGGCTCGTCATACCGGTAGACCACGCTGCCGCCGAAGGTGCCCAGCGTCACGGCGGCGGAGCCGGTGAGGGTCTTTCCCACCTCCTGCCAGGACGGCAGGTTCACGAACTGGCCCGGCGCCGGGAGGTAGGATTCCACGGCGCTGGGGGAATCGGAAGCCCTGCGGTACAGGCCGATGACGTACTTCTGGCCCTCCGCCGTGCCGTCGGCCGCGGTGCGGCACAGCCACACCGTCACCATAGCCTTTTCCGCGTCTCCCACCGGCAGAGCCATGGGCTCCCCGGCCCGGCCCTCACAGGTCACGCCGTTCAGCACCGCCAGAACGGTGACGGCTTCTTCCTCCTCAGCGGTCAGATTGGTATGGAACGTCACATGGACGGTGTCCGCGCTGTAAGCAAAGCCGCAGGAGCCGGTCCAGCCGCTGCCGTTCTCCGGCAGGGCGGCGTTCAGGGCGCCCTCGTCCAGCGTCACGTCCGTCAGCCGCAGCTCCGCCTTCCGATGGACAGTGACGGTATAGTCCACCGTCTCGCCGTCCTTCGTGACCTGGATGGCCACGGTGTTGTCTCCCACCTCCAGAGGGATCTCCCCGGAGGTCTTGCCGCTGTCCACAGTCCCGCCGTTGACGGTGATGGCGCAGCCTGCGGCGGTGGGCTTCACGGTGAGCCGGTCCCGCCAGTAGTTCACGGTGTAGGTGTAGCTCCCCGTCCGGTCGCCTGCCGCGAAGGCGGGCGTCAGGGTCTCCTCGGCGGGCACCGGGTCCCCGGCGCTGATGGTGTTCTTCGTACCGGTGCCGGAGGACGAGGCCGTCAGGGTCAGGCCCGTCAGCGGGCCGGTGGAGGCCGTCTTTTTCACGTGGATGGTGTACGTCCGGGCCGGCTCCACCTGGATGCTGCCCGCCGGGGCCGTGACGGTGACAGCGATGTGGGACACGGTGTCTGCCCCGTCCGGGAGATAGCAGGCGGTGCCGGAGGCGGAGAGGATGGCTCCAGTGGTGGTCAGAACGCCGCTGTTGGCGTTGGCAACGCTTTTATAATAGGAAGTCAGCTTCACGGACGCCCCCTCCGTGGCCGCCGCAGCCGTCAGCTTCACGAACTGGGCGCCGCTGACCTCCACGGTGTACTCCGTCACCTCCGGGTCAAAGTCGAAGCCGGTGACGGCGGGGGTCAGGATCTCCAGGGACGCCAGCCGGGTATCGATGTCGGAGGAGGCCGTCAGGTCGATGACCACCGGCTCCGTCTCCGCGCCGGTGACGGTGAAGGTGCCGGTCTTCGTCAGGAACCCCGGCTTGCTCACCGTGTATCCGAAGGACTGGGCACCGCCATCGGCATTGGTGTGGAGGGTACAGATATAGTCCTGCCATCCCGCCGGGGCGCCGTCCGTTTGGACGATGTACTTCCCGTCCACCGCCGCGTTTCCGTAGTACCCGTCGGTGAGAGACAGGGAGGCCCCCTCCGGCACCCGGACGGTCACCGGGACGCCCGCAAAGGCGGGGACCGTCAGCCGGTGGGTGACGGTGCGGGACACCCCGCTGTCCGCCTTGGCGGTGACAGTTGCGATGAGGTCAAACACCGCGTCCTTCTCACCCACGTTGGGCCGGGAGACGGCAGTCTTGCTGCCGCTGAGGGTCAGGGCGTCCGACTTGCCGCTGACGTGCTTCAGCGTCCAGGCCACGGAGGCGCTGGCGGTGCCGTACAGCTCACTGGAGGTGGGCAGGGACACGGTGCTGCCGGAGACTGCGCCCAACGGCCGGGTGACAGCGTCCGGAGACGCGCTGCCGTTCCGGATGCGGGCGAAGCACAGGTTCTCCGCCACATAATCCACGATCTCCCGGGGCGTCCGCTGGAGGGACGTCACCCGGATGTAGAGGCTGGCAATGGTGGAAGACGTCTCGCCTCCCACGGTGAAGGTCACGTTTTTCAGGCAGTTCAGCAGCTTAGGATTGTTGTCCTTGAAGTAGTCCTGGGTGATGTTCCCCGTCTCGTCCATGCCGGTGTAGGACCGGGTCACGGGGCTGCCGCTGTTCCACTCCGTATAGGTGGTCTCAGACAGGCTGGGGGTGTAATTCACCGTCACCTCCCGGCCGGTCTCGGCCTTCGCCCAGGCCTTCAGATAGTCGACGACATTGGTGTACTCCGTCCCGTTGTAAGTCAGGGGAAACACCAGGGGCGTTCCGGTGGCGCTGCTGTATTTCTTTGCGCTGTCGGAGAACTCCCCGTAGATGGCGGCCACGGCCTCGCTGTCACTCATGCCGCCGCTCTGCTCCTCCGTCACCGTCACCACGCAGGCCGGGGCGATGATGGGGCACGGGACGGTGGCCGTCTCATAGGTGGACCAGTCCACCACCACCTCGTCGGGGACGGTGCCGGAGGCGGTGACACAGTAGGTGCCCGGCCGGTCAAAAGACAGCGTCACCCGGCCGTCCTCACCGGTGACCGCGCCGTCCAGCGGGACGAAGGTCCCGTCCTCCCAGACGCCCGCGGCGACGCCGCTCAGGGGTACGTCCTTCAGGTCCTCCTCGCTCCAGGCCATGCCCAGATGGCCCTTCAGGGTCAGGGTGAGGGCCGTCCCCACGGAGACCTCCGCCGTTCCCCGGCCAAAGAAGGCGTACCAGTCGGCGTAGTAGGTGTCGTCCAGGTTGACGGAGGCCGTCAGCGCATCGCCGTCATGGACGGCGGCGTCCGTGACGCCGCCTGTCAGGCCGGTGTCATTCAGGAAGAACAGCGTGTTGTAGCTGTCCTCTCCCCAGAGACGGCTGACGTAACCGCCGGGGGCGCTATAGCCCTCCGTCCCGGCGGCGCAGCAGGCGGCGTGGGCCGCCGTCAGGGCCTCGTCATAGGTCAGCGTGCCGTCGCCGTCCAGATCGGTGACGGTCACCGGGCGGCGGGCCATGACCTGGCCGTCCCTGTCCGACGCCAGGACGCCCCGGACGCTGACCGTCAGGTACACCACGGCGGTGTCCGTCTCACGGGCCAGGACCTCCATAGGCAGCAGGCCCAGCGTCAGGACACAGGCCAGCAGCAGCGATGCGATTCGTTTTTTCATCAGTGTTCCCCCTTGCCGAATCATCCGGAACAGAAATTACGGTGTCTTCTGTCCTCCAAATAAAAAAGCGGACGCTTCCGCATCCGCTTTTGTCCATGACAAAATCAGCGGCAGTATTCAAAATACCGCCGCTTTCGTAAAACTGGCGCAAAAGGGACACCCCACTCCCGGTGAGGTCCCTCTCTCTTTGTAGGTCTTCTGACTCACATGTTCAGGCGCACACGCGCCAGCGCCTGCCCCTCGCCTTCCCAGCCGCTGCCGCAGCCAGTGACCCGCTTTCGCGGAAAAAGGGCACGCTCCATGATTACAGCACAGCGGGATGGCTGTCCGCAGCCGGTCCCCGCCGTGTCCAGGGTTCTGACCTGGTTCCCTTGTTCAGCCGAACAAGAATGCGTGTCCCGCCGCCGGGACGGGGTCGCGCATCTGCCACAAAAGCCGGAGCATGATTCGATTGTCCGGAAGGGATTTCCTTCCTTTTTTGTAGGATACACCGTTCCAAGGGTGCTGTCAACCGCCAGTTTTCGCCGTTCTCCGCTGCCGTTCCCGGCTTTCTCCCATCTTTCGCTTGCCGATTCCGCCGGATTGTAGTATAGTGAAAGCGTACAAGACGGTCAGGCAGCCTGCGCTTTTCCACCGCCGCAGGGTCCAGGCCGTTTCCATTTACCGCGGACGCGCCATCCAGAGGATCGGAGGAGTTTTCCATGAGATCTGAGCTGCAGCTGTTTGAGTCAAATCCCATCATTGCCGCCGTCAAGGACGAGGAACAGCTGGAGCACGCTCTGGCCTCCGACTGTGACATCCTGTTCTTCCTGTTCGGCAGCATCTGCAACATCCGGGAGCTGGTGGACCGGGCCAAGACCCGGGGCAAGCTGGCCTTCGTCCACCTGGACCTGACCCAGGGGCTGGGCGGCAAGGAGATCGCCGCCGACTTCATCCGGGAGTACACCCGGGCCGACGGCGTCATCAGCACCCGCCCTCCGCTGCTGCGCCGGGCCAAGGCCATTGGCCTGCTGACGGTGCTGCGGATCTTTTTGGTGGACTCTCTGTCCTTCACCAATCTGGAAAAGCAGATCGACGCCTGTGGCGCCGATCTGGTGGAGATCATGCCCGGCGTCATGCCCAAGATGATCCGCCGGGTGTGCGCCGCCACCAGCATTCCCGTCATCACCGGCGGGCTCATCTCCGATAAGGAGGACGTCATCAACGCCCTGTCCGCCGGGGCGCAGTGCATCTCCACCACCTGCGAGGCGCTGTGGGGGGACCTTTAATGCTTCGTCCGAATGCAAGCATTCGGACGAGAAAACCTTCGGCAAAGTGCAGGCACTTTGCCGAAGGGGACTGCCGGGAACCTGCGCGCACTCGCTTCGCTTGCACACTCCGGTTCCCTGAGAGGTATTTTTTCCGCCGTACACGCCGCCGGAAAAAATGATTCCGGCCATTTCGCCGGCTCCGGCCGGCGAAACCTGAGGGGGCTTCCAGCCCCCTTAGGACTCCCCTGGAACCTCGTTCCCGCTGCGGCGGGAACATCGGGGACGAGGGACGCGGGGGCGTCGGTGGCTGTTCGCTTTTTAATAACCTGACAAAAGTTTCGGAGAATTTCCAAAAAAATCTTGCATTTTCAACAATACCCTGTTATAATAAGTCCTAGCTGAAAGAGTTGTGAGAGATGAGTGTGACAACGACCAGTCCGGCTGGTGTTGTTGCGCTCTTTTTTTGCCCTTTTCACGGTTCAAAATCATAAAAGGAGAGCGAGAACATGGAAACCAGACCCTATGTACCCTGGGAACTCATGAACAGCTTTATGATCGACGTCTTCAAGGCCTACGGTGTGCCCGAGGAGGACGCCAAAATCTGCGCCGACGTCCTGCTGGAGTCTGACCGGCGGGGCATTGAGAGCCACGGCTGCAACCGCTTCAAGCCCATCTATCTGGACCGCATCAAGAACGGCACCCTGCTGCCCGTCACCAAAATGGACATCGTGAAGGACACCCCCACCACCGTGGTGATGGACGCCAACAACGGCATGGGCATGGTGGCCAGCTACCACATGATGGAAATGCTTATCGAGAAGGCCAAGCAGTACGGCATGGCCGGCGGCGCCATCTACAATTCCACCCACTACGGCATCGCCGGTTACTGGACCACCATGGCCGAGAAGGCCGGCATGATCGGCATCAGCGGCACCAATGCCCGTCCCTCCGTGGCCCCCACCTTCGGCGTGGAGCCCATGATGGGCACCAACCCCATGACCTTCACCATGCCCACCGACGAGGCGTTCCCCTTCAACTTCGACTGCGCCACCTCCATCGTCCAGAACGGAAAGATCGAGTTCTATGAGCGCATGGGCAAGCCCACTCCCGCGGGCCTGGTGGTCACCAAGGACGGCGGCACCATGACCGACTCCGGCCAGATCCTGAAGGACATGCGGGCCGGCAAGTGCGCCCTGCTGTCCATCGGCGGCCTGGGCGAGGAGACCGGCGGCTACAAGGGCTACGGCTTCACCACCATCGTGGAGATCCTGTCCGCCGCTCTGGCCGGTGGTCCCTTCATGAAGGAGCTCAGCGGCAAGAATCCGGACGGCAGCAACAAGATGTACCGTCTGGGCCACTTCTTCTTCGTCATCAACCCCGAGTTCTTCATGGGTCTGGACACCTTCAAGAAGACCGCCGGCGACATCTGCCGCGGCCTCCGCGCCTCCGAGAAGGCCCCCGGCGCCGAGCGGATCTACACCGCCGGTGAGAAGGAGTATCTGGCCTGGCAGGATCGCAAGGACAAGGGCGTGCCCGTGGGCGACGCCATCCAGAAGGAGCTCATCGGCCTGCGGGACGAACTGAAGCTGGACTATCGCTTCCCCTTTGAGAAATAATTGGATCACAAATAACAAACTGGAGGACAACATCTATGGATTACGCGAAGGAATCCCTGCGCCTGCACGGCGAGTGGAAGGGCAAGATCGAAGTCGTGGCCACCGTGCCCGTGGCCACCAAGGACGACCTGTCCCTGGCCTACACCCCCGGCGTGGCCCAGCCCTGCCTGGAGATCCAGAAGGACATCTCCAAGAGCTATGAGCTGACCCGCCGCCACAACCTGTGCGCCGTCATCACCGATGGCTCCGCCGTCCTGGGCCTGGGCGACATCGGCCCCGAGGCCGGTATGCCCGTCATGGAGGGCAAGTGCGTGCTGTTCAAGGCCTTTGGCGGCGTGGACGCCTTCCCTCTGTGCGTCAAGACCAAGGACGTGGACGAGTTCGTGGAGACCGTGTACAACATCTCCGGCTCCTTCGGCGGCATCAACCTGGAGGACATTGCCGCTCCCCGCTGCTTCGAGATTGAGCGGAAGCTGAAGGAGAAGTGCGACATCCCCATCTTCCACGATGACCAGCACGGCACCGCCATCATCACCCTGGCGGGCCTGACCAACGCCCTGAAGGTGGTGGGGAAGAAGAAGGAGGACGTGAAGGTGGTCACCTCCGGCGCCGGCGCCGCCGCCATCTCCATCGTGAAGCTGCTGCTGTCCGCGGGCTTCAAAAACGTCACCATGTGCGACCGCAAGGGCGCCATCTACGCTGGCCGTGAGGGCCTGAACTGGATCAAGACCGAGATGGCCGAGGTCACCAACCTGGAGCACAAGGCCGGTTCCCTGGCCGACATGCTGGTGGGTGCCGACGTGTTCATCGGCGTGTCCGCCCCCGGCACTGTCACCACCGAGATGGTGAAGACCATGAACAAGGACGCCATCGTCTTCGCCTGCGCCAACCCCACCCCCGAGATCTTCCCCGACGACGCCAAGGCGGGCGGTGCCCGGGTCATCTCCACCGGCCGCAGCGACTATCCCAACCAGATCAACAACGTGCTGGCCTTCCCCGGCGTGTTCCGGGGCACCTTCGACGTCCGCGCCAGCGACATCAACGAGGAGATGAAGATGGCCGCTGCCCAGGCGCTGGCCGGTCTCATCTCCGACGAGGAGCTGAACGAGGACTACATCATCCCCAAGGCCTTCGATCCCCGCGTGGGTCCCACCGTGGCCGCGGCTGTGGCCGAGGCCGCCCGGAAGTCCGGCGTGGCCCGCATCTGACCCGCCGCCCACGGAGAACGGCCCATGATCGATCTCAAACAGAAAAAGCTGTTCCTGCTGGACATGGACGGCACCATCTACCTGGGCGACACCCTTTTTGACGGCACGAAGGACTTCCTTCGCGCCGTCCGGGAGCGGGGCGGCAAGTACCTGTTCGTCACCAACAACTCCTCCCGCAGCGTCACCGCCTACGTGGACCGGCTGCGGGGCATGGGCATCGATGCCACGGCGGATGACTTCCTCACCTCCGTGGACGCCCTGATCTGGTACATGCGGGGCAAGTATGATGGCGCCCTGATGTACGCCTTCGGCACCCGCACCTTCCGCCAGCAGCTCAGCGAGGCGGGCTTCCATGTGACGGACAAGCTGGAGGACGGCATCTCCCTGCTGGTGTGCGGCTTCGACACGGAGCTGACCTTCCAGAAGCTGGAAGACGCCTGCATCCTGCTGGGCCGGGGCGTGGACTTCGTGGCCACCAACCCCGACTGGGTCTGCCCCACCTCCTACGGCTCCGTGCCGGACTGCGGCTCCGTCTGCGAGATGCTGTTCCGGGCCACCGGCCGCCGTCCCAAGTTCATCGGCAAGCCGGAGCCGGAGATGGCCCTGCTGTCCATGGAGCGCTGGGGCTTCTCCCCGGAGGAGACCGTCCTCATCGGCGACCGCATCTACACCGACATCGCCTGCGGCGTCAACGCCGGCATCGACACCGCCTTCGTCCTCTCCGGCGAGGGCGTGCCGGAGGATATCGAGAAATTCGGCATCCATCCCGCTGGTACTTACCGCGATATCCGGGAGATCCTTGAGCATATGGCATAATGCCCACAGTTTTCCCGTAGGTTTTGTCGTTTATATCCAAATGCAAAAACATTTTTGTGCATTCTGTACAGAAACAGCTTGCAGAATTCCGGTCTTTTATGTTTTTATTGACATTTCCCGTAAATCGTTCTACAATAAATATTGTTGGAGTTCCGCGGGATTTATGCAAAATTTCCGAAAATCCATGCAGGTCTTTCCGGAGCTCCGGCAGTAAATAAAAGAGAAGGGGACAATTCAGATGAAAAAGACAATCGCACTGCTTCTTGCACTGGCTATGGCGCTCTCTCTGTGTGCCTGCGGCGGACAGGAAGCCGCTCCCGCGGCCTCCACCGGCTCCTCCGGAAGTGCAGCCGCCTCCACCGCCGCCGATCCCGCTGACGACTACTATCTGGAGATCAAGTTCTCCAACGTGTTCCAGCCCACCGAGTGGAACTATAAGGCCTCCGAGAAGCTGGCTGAGATGATCACCGAGCGCACCGAGGGCCACATCTCCGTTACTTACTATGGCCAGAACGAGCTGGACTGCTACGGTGACTCCGTCACCCAGGCTGTCAACGGCGCCAACTGGATGGGTCTGGAAGAGCCCTCCCTGTTCGCCGACTACGTGGGCGACGCCGCCATGCTCATTGGCCCCATGCTGTACAACACCAACGACGAGTACAACTACGTCATGGAGTCCGACGTTGTTCAGGACGTCATCGACCGTCTGGCCGCTGAGAACATCCACATTCTGGACACCCACTATTCCTTCGGTTTCCGCAGCGTGGTCACCAACCGTGACATCCACACCCCCGCTGATCTGAAGGGCGTCAAGCTGCGCTCCACCTCCTCCGCCATGTTCACCAAGACCGTGGAGTGCCTGGGCGCCACCCCCACTCCCATGAGCTTCACCGAGTGCCTGTCCGCCATCTCCTCCGGCGTTGTTGAGGGCTTCGAGGGTTCCACCTCCACCCTGGCCGGTGCCGGCGCTCCCTATGAGCTGGTGAAGAAGGTCGCTCTGACCAACCACCTGATCGCCACCCGCTGGCTGTTCATGCCCGAGGATCTGTATCAGTCCATCCCTGAGAAGTGGCGGAACATCATCGACGAGTGCGCTGTTGAGTGCGGCAAGTGGGAGCAGGAATCCTGCGCCGAAGACGAGGAGACCCAGAAGAAGATGCTGGCCGAGAACGGCGTGACCTGGAACGAGGTCGACCTGGACGCCTTTACCGAGGCCTGCGCCCCCGTCTATGACTGGATCGTGGAAGAGTACGGTGCTGATCCCGAACTGCAGGGCAAGCTGCTGGATCTGGTCACTGAGTACCGCGCCAGCCACTCCTGATCCCTTTCCGCCTACAGCCGGTAATGGAATTTCCATCCGGTACGGGCCGTCCGCGTTGGCGGACGGCCCGTACCGGATATGACGGTCCCCGGGTGGGTGACGCCGTCACGCCCTGACCAGAATCGTGCTGTCTCAACCGACTTTTGAAGGGAATGAGTATGGAACGTAAAAAGAAAATTACGTTGAAAACGGTCATAACGAACCTGGATGCCGTGATCACCGCGGTGACGCTGTCACTGTGTACGATTCTGGTCAATCTGAACGTCATCTGCCGCTACTTCCTCAACAGCCCCATCCAGTGGAGCGAGGAAGTGGTCACCAGCCTGTTCGTGTGGACGGTTTTCATCGGGAGCGCCTATGCCTACCGCAAGCACTCCCATCTGGGTATCGACATTCTGGTGAATGCCATGCCCTCCAAAATGCAGGCTGTGGTACGGGACATCATGTCCATCGTGGAACTGCTGATTCTGATCATGCTGACGGTCATTAGCGCTCAGTATGCCTATAACCTGGTCTTCTCCAAGGGCGTTCTGAAGATCGCCCTCTCCGACATGCTGCGTGTTCCCAAGGTCTACACCGGGATCGCCGTGCCCATCGGCTTCGGTCTTTCCACCATTTATTCCGTTTATTTCCTGCTGACGGACCGCTTCCACATCATCAAGAAGAAGCAGCCCGCCGCAGAAGCCGCAGAGGAAGGAGGGCATGAGGCATGACGCTGACACTGGTCGATCTGATCCCCGTCTTCATGGTCTTCATTCTCTACTTCCTGGGCCTGCCCATCGTGTATGCCCTGTTCGGCTCCACCTTCTTCTACTTCCTGTTCATCGACACCACCTCCCTGCCCTGGCTGATCCTTCAGAAGGTGATGAACTCCACCCAGTCCTTCTCCATGCTGGCCATCCCCTTCTTCATCATGGCCGGCTCGGTGATGAACTTCGGCGGCATCAGCGACAAGCTGATGGACTTCTGTGAGTGCGTCACCGGCCACATGAAGGGCGGTCTGGCACAGGTGAACGTGCTGCTGTCCATGCTGATGGGCGGCTGCTCCGGCTCCGCCAATGCCGACTGCGCCATGCAGTCCAAGATGCTGGTGCCCGAGATGGAGAAGCGTGGCTACTCCAAGGCCTTCTCCGCGGCCATCACCGCCGCCTCCTCGGCGGCCACTCCCGTCATCCCCCCCGGCGTCAACCTGATCATCTTCACCCTGATCGCTCAGGCGTCTCTGGGCCGGACCTTCGCCGCAGGCTACGTACCCGGCATCCTGATGGCCATCTCCATGATGATCACCGTGGCCATCATCTCCCACAAGCGGAACTATCCCACCACCCGGGACAAGTTCCCGCCCATTTCCGTCATCCTGAAGCAGGCACTGGTGTCCTTCTGGGGTCTGTTCTTCCCCTTCGGCATCATCCTGGGCATGCGCTTCGGTCTGTTCACTCCCTCTGAGGGCGGCGCCGTGGCCGTGCTGTACAGCTTCGTCATCGGCCGTCTGGTCTACAAGAAGCTGAGCTTCCGCAAGCACCTGATCCCCATTCTGCTGGACACCATCTCCGGTACCTCCAGCGTGGTGCTGATCATGGTTTCCGCCAACGTCTTCGGCCAGTACATGACCTGGATCAACCTGCCCAAGATCGTGGCCTCCGCCATTCTGGGCATCACGGAGAACAAGTGGGTCTTCCTGATCCTGTGCAACGTGGTCTTCCTGATCATGGGCATGTTCCTGGAAGGCGGCGCCGCGCTGATGATCATCACGCCGCTGCTGCTGCCCGTGGCCCGGACTCTGGGCGTGGACGTGTACCACTTCGGTCTGGTGGCCATCGTCAACATCATGATCGGCGGCATCACGCCTCCCTTCGGCTCCATGATGTTCACCACCTGCGGCATCACAGGGTGTCCCATCAGCGAGTTCCTGAAAGAGGTCTGGCCATTTATCGTGTGCCTGCTGCTGGTGCTGCTGCTCCTGACCTTCTGCCCGGTGCTGATCACCATCGTGCCGGATCTGCTGTACGGAGCCGCCGGCTGATCCCTGTTCATTGAAAAGAATTTTCGCGCCGCACGGCGCAGAAATAACGGCATTTTTCAGGCTGCCGCAAGAGTCCAGCGGGCTTTTGCGGCAGCCGGGAATCTGAGAGGCTGCGGGGCCTCTCAGATTTTTTACCCCAATGCCCCGTGTCAACACGTTTTTCCGGAGGGTTCTCATGCAGTATGAAGTCGAAATGCACCACAGCGAGGAGAGCTTTGAGGCTCTGGCCCACATGCAGTACAACCTGTTCTGCGGGAAAAACTGGGCGGCCCGGTCCTTCATCAGCCTGGCCCTGGTGCTGGTGGGCATCGTAAACTTCTCCAGCTGGTGGGGCATCCTCATCATGGCCTACGGCTGCTATCTCACCACCAGCACGTACAGCTCCGCCAATCACACGGCCCACAAGCTGGCGGACCAGGTCCGGCAGTCCGGCATGCCCTTCCCCGCCTCCCGGTACCGCTTCCGGAAAAACGCCATGGAAGTGGTGCCCCTGCCGGAGGAAAAGGAGCGGGAGACCCTGCTGCCCTACAGCGAGGTGTACCGTCTGGGGGAGGATCTCCAGTATTACTACATCTTCCGGGACCAGTACGGGGGCTACATGATCCCTAAGGCGGCCCTGGGAGATCAGTCCCGGGCCTTCCGGACCTTCCTGGAGGAACGCTGCGGCCAGAAATTTCAGTCCCGCAGCACCCCTCTGTCCCGGCTGATGCGGAAGCTGCGGGACCGGGACGGCCATTCCCGTCAGCTGTGAGGACACGTCCTCAGACACGGACCGGCGTCCCTTTTCATAGAATACCTGATGTGCCGGATCCCGACGGGATGCTGTCCGCCGGGGCGGCAGAAAGGGGGCATTCTCTTTGATCGAATCATTTGCATTTCTGCGCGAGTGTACGCTGCCGTCTGTCGCCCTCCGGTTGATCCTCTCCATGCTGTTCGGCGGGATGCTGGGCATCGAGCGGGGCCGGAAAGGCCGGGCAGCGGGCTTCCGGACGTACATGTTCGTATGCATGGGCGCCGCGCTGACCATGCTGCTGAGCCAGTATGAATATCTGATGCTCAACGGTGCCTGGAACGACATCGCCGGAGAGATCGGTATCCGCACCGACGTCTCCCGGTTCGGCGCCCAGGTCATCAACGGCATCGGCTTTCTGGGCGCCGGCACCATCATCGTGACGGGCAAACAGGAGGTCAAGGGCCTCACCACCGCCGCCGGACTGTGGGCCTCCGCCTGCATGGGCCTGGCCATCGGCGCTGGGTTCTACGAGTGCGTTTTCCTGGCCTTCCTGCTGATCTTCCTGTGCATCCGGTTCCTCCCCTATCTGGAGACCGCCGTCGTGGAGCGGGCCCGGAATATGAACATCTACGTGGAGTTCACCTCCATGGACGATGTAGGCAGGATCATCGGGCAGATCAAGGCCCAGAACGCCCAGATCTATGAGGTGGACATCACCCGCGGGAAAGAGAGCCGCGCCCAGCAGCCCAGCGCCGTATTCTCCATCCGGCTGAACCACCGCCGGGCCCATGAGCAGGTGCTGACGGCCATTGCAGAACTGGAGACCATCACCATGATCGACGAAGTATAGGAGGCGGCGTCATGTTATCCATTTTCGACCCGCTGCGGGATATCACGGTCCTGTCCGTGGCCGTGCGGATGCTGCTGTCGGCAGTCTGCGGCGGCATCATCGGCATGGAGCGGGAGTACAAACGCCGTCCGGCGGGCTTCCGCACCCACATTCTCATCTGTCTCGGCGCGGCCATGACCACGCTGACCAGTCAGTATCTGTATCTGGTGCTGCACTATTACACCGATATGGCCCGTCTGGGCGCCCAGGTGGTGGCCGGCGTGGGCTTCATCGGCGCGGGCACCATCATCGTCACCCGCCGCCAGCGGGTCAAGGGCCTCACCACCGCCGCCGGACTGTGGGCGGCGGCCATCATTGGTCTGACGCTGGGCGCCGGCTTCTACGAGGGCGGCATCCTGGCCACGATCCTGATCCTTCTGGCGGAGCTGCTGTTCTCCAAGCTGGAGTACCATATGCTGGAGCACGCCCAGGAGATCAATCTCTACATGGAATACAACGGCAAGCAGACGCTGGACTGCGTCCTGCGCTTCTACCGGGAGCATGAGTTGAAGCTGCTGGACGTGGAGATTACCCGGAGCTCCGATGGCGAGAAGATCACCTCCTGCGCCATCTTCACTCTGCGGCTGAACCGGAAGTGTACCGCCAACTGGCTTCTTAATGCCCTCCATGCCATTCCTGGCGTAGTCCTGGTGCAGGAGCTGTGAGAGATCGGGTTCCCAGTTCATACGCATTACCATCAGACGGGGACGGCAAAGCCGTCCCCGTTTAAAATTGATATAAAAGCAAAGAAAAAGTCCTGAAATCTTTCGATTTCAGGACTTTTTGGTGGAGATAAGCGGGATCGAACCGCTGACCTCTTGACTGCCAGTCAAGCGCTCTCCCAGCTGAGCTATACCCCCAAACAACCTCTCTGTTTTCGTGTTCCGCACTCGGAACAATGATTACTATACCAGACCATCCCCCAAATGTCAACAATTATTTTTCGTTTTTTTTATTTTTTTGTGAGACTCCTTTTGACCCTCTGAAAAAACGGGAACAGAGAGGGAGCCCGCCCGATCCGGAGCGGCATTCTCCCTCCCCGCCCCCCTGTCCCCTAGTTCTTCAAAAACTGTTTCCCCGTGTGGTCGATGGTATAGTCCTCGCCGCAGGTGCCGGGGTGGATCAGCTTGGAGATCGGAACGATGGTGTAGCCCTGGGAGATCAGATTCTCCAGGATCCCCGGCAGCGCCTCCGGCGTATGCTTGGCCGCGTTGTGGAACAGCACGATGGAGCCGGGCTGGACCCTGCTGGTCACCCGCTGGGTGATCTCGCTGGCGGGGATCTCCTTCCAGTCCAGCGAATCCACATCCCACTGGATGGGTTCCATGCCGCAGGCCCGGATGGTCCGGATCACATGATCGTCGTACTCTCCATAGGGACAGCGGATCAGAGTGGGACGCACGTCGGTCACCGCCTCCACCTTGTCGCAGGAGGCTTTCAGATCCGCGGTGATCTGCTCCGCCGTCAGGGAGTTGTAGTGGTCGTGGTGGTTGGAGTGGCTCATGACCTCATGCCCCGCGTCTGACAGCGCCTTGACCGACTCCGGGTATTTGTCCACCCAGTCCCCTACCACGAAAAATGTGGCCTTGACCTGGTACTTCTCCAGGATGTCGATAAGGGTCTGGGTGTCCTCATTCCCCCAGGCAGCGTCGAAGCTGATGGAGCAGGTCTTCTGCTTCGTGTCCACGCAGTAGATGGGCAGTGGCCGGTCCGTGGCGTAGGCCCCGGCAAGAGACGGCCAGGCCGCCACGTATCCCGCCACGCACAGCGCCAGGACCGCCGCCAGCAGCGCCGCTCTCTTCTTCGGTTTCCAGGTGATGATCTTCATGGCGAATCCCCCTTTCAGAAGAGTTTATGCGCCGCGAAAGACCGCTATGAACCGCTCCGGAGGCCTTATTCGCCCTCCGGCTCCTCAGCTCCCGCCAGATAGTCGCAGGCCACCGCCGCCAGACTGGCGATGCCCACAGGCATGGCGTCGTCGTCCACGTTGAACTTGGGATGGTGCTGGGCGTAGTTGGTGCCCTTCTCCGCATCTCCCACGCCCAGGAACATCAACGCGCCGGGTACTTTCTTCAGATACCAGGCGAAATCCTCCGAGGGGGCCACCGGGGAGGTCTTCGTAATGTGATCCTTCCCCACCGCTTTCCGGATGGCCTTGGCGGCCCGCTCCGTGAAGGTAGGATCGTTGACCACCGGAGGTACGCCCTTCTCGGCGGAGAACTCGATCTCCGCCCGCATGCCCGTGGCGATGCCCCGGGCGATCTCCTCCATGCGTCTGGCCACGGTGTCCATCAGCTCCTCGTTGTAGGTCCGGACGCCCACCACCAGCGACACGCTGGGCGGGATCACATTGAACGCGCCGGTGGACTCCGCCTCGATGTCCGTCACCGTCACCACGGCCACGTTCAGGGGGTCCGTCTCCCGGCTGACGATGGTCTGCCATGCCGTCACGATCTGGCAGGCGATGACCACCGGGTCCACGCAGGTGTGGGGCATGGCGCCGTGGCCGCCCACGCCGCAGACCTTCATCCGGGCCACCATGTTGGCGGTCATAAAGGGGCCGGGGGTGTAGTGGATGACGCCGGTGGGCAGCGTCCCCCAGGCGTGGAGGGCGAAGGCGGCGTCCACGCCGTCCATCCAGCCGCTGCCCTCGGTGACCAACTGGGCTCCCCATTTCTGGAACAGAGGCTCCGTGCTCTCCTCGCCGGGCTGGAAGATGAACCGCACGTTTCCGGGGACCTGATCCCGGATCTGATACAGCAGCTTGGCCGCTCCCAGCAGCATGCTGATATGGGAGTCGTGGCCGCAGGCGTGCATGACGCCCGGCTCCTGAGAGGCGTACTCCAGCCCCGTCTCCTCCGTCACCGGCAGGGCGTCGATGTCCGCCCGCAGGGCAATGCACCGCCCCGGCTTGCCCGGATTCAGGTCCACTGTCACGCCGCTGTTGGGGCAGTGAGGCACGCCCACCCGAATGTTCTCATAACCGATCTCCCGCAGGATCTCCACGATCCGCTTCGTGGTGTTCTCCTCCTGATAGGAGAGTTCCGGATGGCTGTGGAACTGGTGCCGCCAGCCGGCCACCTCGTCCTTCATGGCCAGAGCCATCTTCTGATAGTCCAACATGGTATCCTCCCGCAATTCTCTTTAAAATACCGGCTTCTCCCGCCGTCTCCTCTCCATTATAGGAAGTTTTTCGACAAACGCAAGCCCGATCTGGCCCGGAAACCGCAGAATTTCCAGCGGCGGGCCGCTGCATGTTTCTCCGTCCGCGTCATATCCTGCCATGTGCTCCATCCTCCGCCCCACCTTTCCCCCGTTCAAAAATGATTAACAAATCCTTAGCAAAAAGCACCAATTTATATACTTGAAAATTCACCGGAAGCGGACTATTATAACTTTCGCAAGAACATATTCCATTATAGAAGATTTTTCATTTTAGTGATGACTTTTCAGAATAGTTCTGTGTTTCTTTTGTCCTGCACCGGTTGACAAGCGGGGAAATAACTTATATCATCAGGGGTAAGCACCGGCGTTCATTTTCGGCGTTTCCCCTGACGCTTTCAGGAGGAATGATCGAAATGACTGCACAGATCCTGTCTATCATCATTTTTGTCGGCATGTTTCTGATGATTATTCTGGATAAGTTCGAACGCCATATGGTGACGCTGGTCAGCGGCGCTCTGGTACTGCTGGTGGTGTTCGGCGTCTGCATGGACAGCGCCGACGCTGGACGGGCCTTGCAGGAGACGCTGAACGTCCATTCCGTCTTCACCGCCGGCTTCTGGTACGGCGAATCCAGTGAGAACACTTCGGGTATCAACTGGTCCACGCTGATCTTCATTGCGGGCATGATGGTCATGGTGGCGGGCTTGGGCACGGCGGGCTTTTTCCGCTGGCTGTGTCTGTCCCTGGCGAAGCTGGTACGCTATCATGTGGTGCCGCTGCTGGTCTGCTTCATGTGCATGTCGGCCATCCTGTCCATGTTCATCGACAGCATCACCGTGGTGCTGTTCCTGACCACCGTCACCCTGGAGCTGGCCCGGATCCTGGAGTTCAATCCCCTCCCCATGGTCATCTCCGAGATCTTCTGCGCCAATCTGGGCGGCGCGGCCACCATGTGCGGCGACCCGCCCAACATCATCATCGGTACATCTCTGGGCTACACCTTCTGGGACTTCATCGTCAACACCGGCGAGATCATCGCCATCTGCTTCGTGGCGGCGGCGCTGTACTTCTGGCTGTGCTTCCGGAAGGAGCTACACGCCCAGGAGCTGGCCCGGTCCGGGGACGTGGTCTGTCCCCTGCCCTCCAGCGCCATCACCAATAAGAAAGCCTTCTGCGGCGGCACCGCCGTGTTCCTCATCGCCGTGGCGCTGCTGGTGACCCATGCCCAGACGAAGCTGTCCGTGGCCTCCATCGGCGTCATTGTGACGGCCCTGACCCTGCTCTCCACCGCCCTCACCACAGACCGGAAAACCGTGCGGGAGGTGCT
This sequence comes from Dysosmobacter sp. HCP28S3_G4, assembly GCF_052065175.1. Classification (NCBI taxonomy): domain Bacteria; kingdom Bacillati; phylum Bacillota; class Clostridia; order Eubacteriales; family Oscillospiraceae; genus Dysosmobacter; species Dysosmobacter sp. HCP28S3_G4. Next base: position 68,243 of record NZ_JBQHUP010000007.1, read on the forward strand.
GCGGAGCATCGACTACAAAACACTGCTGTTCTTCCTAGGGCTGTTCGTCTCCGTGGGCGGCCTGGAGCAGACCGGCGTGCTGGACCTCATCGCCGGGTTCATCACCCGGATCAGCGGCGGCAGCGTCACTGCCATCGTGGTCATCATCCTGTGGCTGTCCGGCATCGCTAGCGCCTTTATCGACAACATTCCCTTTGCCGCCACGCTGATCCCGGTGATCCACACCATCGCCGCCACCCAGGGGATCAACCTCCACGTTCTGGCCTGGGCGCTTTCCCTGGGCACGGATCTGGGCGGCAACGCCACACCCATCGGCGCCTCCGCCAACGTGGTGGGCACCTCCGTCTCCGCCAAGGGCGGCTATCCCATCGGCTGGGGCGGCTACTGCCGCTACTGCGTCCCCGCCACCATTCTGGTCATGGCCATTTCCACAGTCTGTCTGTTCATCCGATATCTGTAATTCCGATTCTGATTGCAAGGGGGAGAGCCATTTGAAGACACAGATTCTCATTTCCATCGGCCGGGAACACGGCAGCGGCGGCCATGTCATCGCCCAGATGATCGCTGAGCGGCTGAACATCCGTCTCTACGACAAGGAGATCCTGGAGGAGATCGTCAACTCCAGCGGCTACAGCCGGGAGTTGGTGGCCAAAATGGACGAGAAGCCCGTGAATCTGTTCTCCTCCCGGCGCATCGGCGGCTTCTCCAACTCTCTGGAGTTCAACGTGGCGGAGAAGACCTTCGAGTTCATCCAGTCCCAGGCGGACAGCGGCGAGTCCTTCGTCATCGTGGGCCGCTGCGCAGAGCAGGTGCTGCGGGGCAATCCCAACTACCTCCGCTTCTTCATCCGGGGAGAGATGCACGACAAGATCCGCCGGGTGGCGGCCAACGACCGCGTCTCCGAGAAGGACGCCGTCCAGCTGATCCGGGAGACGGACCGGCGGCGGAAGGCCTATCACAACTACTACTGCGACTGCAAGTGGGGCGACGCCCGGGGCTACGACCTGACCGTCAACAGCGACAAGCTGGGAATCCCCCAGACCGTGGAGGTCCTGGTGCAGTATATCCGGGCGTTCATGGAGCAGTGACGTCCGTTCGGCAGAATACCGCAAGCGCCCGCCGGAGATCCGGCGGGCGTTTCAGACTGCCGCAAAAGTCCGGGGCGGACTTTTGCGGCAGTCTTCACAATGCCTCGCTTTTCTGCCCGCGCAGTGAGCCGAAAAGCTGCCGCCTCGCGGTGCAAACGCCTGCTAACGCAGGCTTTTTGCAGGCATTCGATCTGATTCGAGGCGGGCTTTGCCCCCTCGAACTCCCCCCGCTTTTTTGAAATCGTTTCCCATTCAAAGAAGGTCTTTCCAAAACCGCAAGCGCCCGCCGGAGTTCGCGCGGGGGCTTGTCTGCTGTTCTTCCCTCTCGGAGGGTGCTGGGAGATAGGCAATACGGGATACGCTCTTCTGCGATCAATTTCTGTCAATCACTTTTCCTTTACCACCTGCACCGTGGAAATGCCGTAGTGCCGGAACACCGCCAGGGCGTCCGGGGCGATGACCTCGCCGCTTACCACCGGCGGCACCGCCGGCGGACAGGACACCGCAGGCGCCGCCAGCACCCGGCCCGCCGCCTGTTCCGCGGCCACCGTCTCCCAGGGGGACAGCACCGCCTCCCGGATGGAACGCGCCGTCACCGGCGGGGCCATGGTGAGTTTCGGCCGTTCCAGCGGCTTCCGGGGATCCATGGCGGAAAAAGTAGATTCCAGTCGGGAGAAATCTGATTCTGTATTACCATTTGTTATCATCAGTACCAGAAAATCCGGGTCCGCGTACTCGCACTCGATGCCCCGCTGCCGCAGGGCGTCCGCCAACTCTGGCCCCGTCCAGCCGCTGGCAGCGGCGGCGACGGTAAGCTTCAGCGGGTCCGTGTCCTCCACCTGCCAGCCCCGGCGGCGCAGGACTGCCCGCAGTTCCTCCAGCCGGGCGGCGCAGTCCGCCATGCGGCGGGGCAGGTCCCCAGCCAGGGCATCGTTGCACAGGTCCAGGGACTCCAGGATCAGATAGGACGGGCTGGTGGAGCCGAACAGCGCCAGGGCGCTTTTGGCGTTTTTCACGAAGCCCGGTGGAGCGGATGGTCCGATGTGGAGATACGCCCCGCCGGTGAGCACCGGCAGGGTCTTGTGGGCAGAGTCGCAGCAGGCGTCGGCCCCCAGCTCCATGGGATGGCGGGTCCCCGGCAGGAACCGGAGATACGCCCCGTGGGCGTTGTCCACCAGCAGGGGCACGTCCCGCTCATGGGCGGCGGCCGCGATACCGGAGACGTCCAGCATTCCCCCCAGATAGTCCGGCGAGGTGACGTACACCGCCGCGGGAGGCGGGTCCATGCCGTCCAGGGCCGTCCGGACCTGTTCCGGGCCAATGGGGCACCGGCACAGGGAGAAATCCTCTGTCTCCGGCCACAACCAGCGGATGTCGAAGTCCAGCAGAGCCGCCGCCAGCAGGAAGGCCTTGTGGGCATTCCGGGCGGCCAGGATCACCGGACGGCCGGTGCCGCCCCGGGCCCGCCAGCGGTACAGCGCCAGGGCCAGCATGGCCCGGATGCACTGGCTGGAGCCCTCGGTGGAGTAGAACGTGGCGGCGGCACCGAACAGGGCGGAGGCGTTCTTCTCGCTGTCCGCGATGATGCCGGACGGCTCGTACAGCTCGTCCGCCCCACGGATCTCCGTGATGTCCAGGGCCTCGCAGCCCAGGGGACCCACGCCCTTGTGGCCGGGCATATGGGCCCGGAGGGTGCCGCTGTCCGCGTAGCGGCGGACGAAATCCGCGATGGGTGTATTCATTCTCGTTCGCCGCCTTTCTGTCCCGCCGGACGGTTTATTTGCCCAGCTGCTCCGCCACCTTCACCATGATGGCGCACTCGATGCGCTTCCGGAACAGCTCGCAGCCCGGCTCGTAGATGCCCCGGATGGTGCCGGAGGCGTGGTAGGCGTTGGCGGCGCAGCCGCCGGAGCAGTACAGCTTGGCCCAGCAGTCCGCGCATTCAGGCCGGGCGTAGGCGTTGCAGGACCGGAACTCCTTCTGGGCGGCGGTGTTGGAGACACCGTTCCAGATGTCGCCCAATTTGAACTTCTCCTCGCCCACGAACTGGTGGCAGGGATACAGATCGCCCCAGGGGGTGACGGCCATGTACTCCGTGCCGGAGCCGCAGCCGGAGATGCGCTTGTAGACGCAGGGTCCGCCGGTGAGGTCGATCATGTAGTGGTAGAAGGTGAAGGGACGGCCCTCCTTCTCCCGCCGGAGCATCAGCGCCGCCAGCTCCTCATACTGCTCCATGACGATCTTCCGGTCCTCCTCGGTGAGGGCCGCCGGATCTCCGAGGGCACAGACCACCGGCTCCATGCTCAGCTCTGTGAAGCCCAGGTCCAGCATGCACTGGATGTCCTTCAGGAAGTCCGGATTGGCGTGGGTGAAGGTGCCCCGCATGTAGTAGTTTTTGCCTCCCCGGGCCTGGACCAGCTTCTGGAACTTGGGCACGATGCGGTCCCAGCTGCCGTTGCCGGCGTAGTCCACCCGCAGGCGGTCGTGGATCTCCTTCCGGCCGTCCAGGGACAGCACCACGTTGCTCATCTCCCGATTGGCGAAGTCGATGACATCGTCGTCGATGAGCATGCCGTTAGTGGTGAGGGTGAAGCGGAAGTTTTTGCCGTGTTCCTTCTCCACGCTGCGGGCGTAGCGCACCAGGTCCTTCACCACGTCCCAGTTCATCAGCGGCTCGCCGCCGAAGAAATCCACCTCCAGATTGTGCCGGGTGCCGGAGTGCTCCATCAGGAAGTCCAGGGCCCGCTTGCCTACCTCGTAGGACATGACGGCCCGCTCCCCGTGGTACTTGCCCTGGCTGGCGAAGCAGTAGGAGCAGTTGAGGTTGCAGGTGTGGGCCACGTGGAGGCACAGAGCCTTGATGACCCCGCCGGACCGCTCCTTGAAGGTCTCCGCCAGGGGGGCAAAGGTGTCCGGCGTGAACAGCTTCCCGGCGTCCTTCAGGGACCGGACGTCGGCGATGCACTGATGGATGTCCTCCTCCGTCACGTCGGGGCGGGCACCGTACTTGTCCAGCATGGCGGCGGTGATCTCCTCCTCCGTGTGGTCCGGGAACAGGGCGATGATGTCGTAGGCCACCTCGTCCACGGCATGGACGGAGCCGGAGCAGGTGTCCAGCACGATGTTGTATCCGCCCAGCTTGTATTGATGAATCATAGAAATCCTCCGTTCGCGCAGGCCGCGCGTACTCGTTTGATTGGTTTACATTATTTTAATTGTATAGAAGATCCCCGGCGGCGGAAGACGGCGCCGTTCGGGCAGAAAAAGTGCCGCCCGCGGGCGGCACTTTTCAGAACACTCGAAATCACTTATCCGCGTTCTCGCACTTCTGGTTGGCGATGCCGCAGCTGGTCTTGCAGGCAGACTGGCAGGAAGTCTGGCACTCGCCGCAGCCGCCGTTCTTGGCGCTCTCGCAGAGGTTCCGGGTCTCCAGAGTGATGATTCTATCCATAATATGATCTCCTATCCTGGCTGCCCCGGAATGCCCGGAGCAATGTTTGATACTGAAAAATATAGCATGGCGGCGGTAGAATGTCAAGAGGGCCGCCGTTTCCCGGCCGTGGATGGGGTCTTTCCGGCGGAAACCGACGGAAAGGGCCGGTTTTCGAGGGTCCTCATGACCAAAACGGAATGTTTGACATGCGAGAATTTCACTTGTGAAAATCATCGAGTTGTGCTAAATTGAGGATAGCGAGGCACGGAAAACTTGTTCAGTATGAACAAAAATTCATGATCGTTGAGGAGGATACTATTATGAATGCTTATCTGGAAAGAGTTCTGGCTGAGACCAAGGCCAAGAACGCCAACGAGCCCGAGTTCCTGCAGACTGTTGAGGAAGTCCTCAGCTCCCTGGAGCCCGTCATCAACGCCCACCCCGAGTATGAGAAGGCCTGCCTGCTGGAGCGCATGGTGGAGCCCGAGCGCGTCATCGAGTTCCGCGTGACCTGGGAAGACGACAATCATGTCTGGCATGTCAACCGCGGCTACCGCGTGCAGTACAACGCGGCCCTGGGCCCCTACAAGGGCGGCATCCGCTTTGACCCCTCCGTCAACCTGTCCATCATCAAGTTCCTGGGCTTCGAGCAGGTCTTCAAGGACGCCATGACCGGTCTGCCCATCGGCGGCGCCAAGGGCGGCTCCGACTTCGATCCCCGCGGCAAGTCCGACGCTGAGATCATGCGCTTCTGCCAGGCCTTCATCAGCGAGCTGTATCGCCACATCGGCCAGGACATCGACTGCCCCGCCGGCGACCTGGGCTGCGGCGGCCGTGAGATCGGCTACATGTACGGCCAGTATCGCCGTCTGGTTGGCGCTGCCGAGTTCGGCGCTCTGTCCGGCAAGGCTGTTACCACCGGCGGTTCCATCCTGCGTCCCGAGGCCACCGGCTACGGCGCTGTGTATTATCTGGTCGAGGCTCTGGCTCACGACGGCGAGTCCATCGAGGGCAAGCGCATCGCC
>NZ_JBQHUP010000008.1:0-70707 GCF_052065175.1 Dysosmobacter sp. HCP28S3_G4
GTGGAAATGGAATGACTCTGCCCATTTCCTATTTTCGATTCTATTTTCCCGAATATGTGCTGAAAACCCGGTTGCCGCCTAATTGCGCAACCGGGTTTCTCGACAGCCTGAAGGCCCCCGCTCCTTTCGGAGCGGGGGCCTTCCCTGTTATTCCGCGTCTTCCTGCGGCTGTTCCGGAGAGAAATAGTCCTCCGGTACCTCTCGGGTCTCCAGCGTCTGCGTGCCGTCCAGGCCGCAAAGCAGAACTTGGATCGTCATTTTCTCACCCCATAGATCGCAAAATGGCTGCCCGCGGGGAAAGTCCCCTCCGCGCAGCAGAATTTCAGTGTGGTCACATCTCCCCAGGCCAGCGTCTGGCTGACGAACTGATGGCCGTAGCCGAAATGGCTGCTCTGCACGAAATGCAGGCTCATGGAGGCCACATGGGCATCCGCCGCCGGCATATAGAGCCAGGCCATACCGTAGGAGGGATCGTCAAAGTACACCGAATAGGTGGAGCCGAAGGTGACGGTGCTGTCGCCGCTGGTCACCATGCCGATGTAGTTCGTCTCGTCATTGAACCGCAGGCCCATACCGCTGCCGGCCCCCGGCGCGTCCATAAAGACCTCCAGCTTGAAATAGCCGGTGAAGTCGATGCCGGACACGTCCACCTCCACGACGGACGCCTCCGCAGTGGTGGTGACGTCCACCACCGCCCGGTAAGGGCTGGCGTCCTTGATGGCGGCGTCCAGCTTCTGGTTGTCCGCGTTGAAATCGGACATGAGGATGCGGTCGGTTTTCTCCCACTGATTCAGCTGATAATTGGCTGTCTGTTTCAAAAAGTCTTCTCCTTTCCCGGGCCGCGCAGGTCCCAACAACCTGGCTGGCCGCTGGAAACCCTTTTGCACGAATACGGGCAAAGGGCGGAAAACTTTTTACTTCCGCTTTTTTTCTGCTCCTCCGGCGTAGGCTCGATGGCCTCGGCCACGAATCGGGGGGCCGCCGTCTGGGTCTCGTCGAACAGATGGGTGTAAATGCCGCTGGTGACGGCGATGGAGCTGTGCCCCAGGGTGCGGGAGATGTCGTGCATGGGGACCCCCTGGCTGTTGGCCACGGAGGCAAAGGAGTGCCGCAGGCCGTGCATGGTGATCTTGGGCAGATGGTTCTCCTCCACGATGGCCTGGAGCATATTAGTCAAAGAGTCCGGCATGGGCGGCTTGCCGTCGGCCCGCAGCAGCACGTACTCCTGGGGATCGTTGCTCCTGCGGTGCTCCCACGCCCTACGCAGCACCGCCTGCAGGTCCTGAAGCCCGCTGATGCCCAGGCGCCGCACCGACGAGGAGGTCTTCGGCGCCTTGATGACCTCCCGCCCGCCGATCTCCGTGCGCACCTCCCGGATGATAATGACCCCGCGGGTCAGATCCACGCAATTCCACCGCAGGCCGCAGATCTCGCTGCGCCGCAGGCCCAGATAGGCCGCCAGCTTTACCGCCAGCTCCATCATAGTGCCCTCCACGATGGAAAACAGCCGTCGCAGCTGCTCCGGAGAGTAAAACACGTATTTGGCTGCCTCCTTCTTCGGCGGCGTCACCCGCTCCATGGGGTTGGCGTCCAGCAGTTCCAGTGTGGTGGCCTTCCGCAGGGCCGTGAACAACAAAACGTAGTGCTTTGTCACGGTGTTGGGGGACAGTCCCTCGTCCAGCTGGTCGTACAGATAGGTCTGGAGCCGCATAGGCGTCAGCCGCCGCAGCTGGATCGTCCCCAGAGCGGGGAGAATGTGACATCTGGCCATGTTGCGGTAGGCGTAAATGGTGCTGGCGGCCCGGTCCACGGCCACGTCCTCCTCCAGCCACCAGGACAGCCACTGCCCCAGCGTACAGTCTTTGTCCGGCAGAGCCGCTTCATGGGGCAGTGTCACCGTCCGCCGGACGGCTTTGCCCTTCCGCAGGGCGGCTTCCGCCTCACCGAAAGTGCGGTAGGTACGAACGTGGCGGCGGCGACGGCCGTTTTCGTCGGACCCCTCGCTGAAAACGGCGTAGTACAGATGGCGCTGATCGTCATAGGCCAGATTGGGGATAATGGTTTTGCGCGACATAACTCCAGCTCCTTCCCAACACCTGTTTGGTAAAATATAACTGAAAATCTAAAACGCAAATTGCAATAACAAGTTGGACACCCCGTGGTAAAAACCTTCTGGGAGCGTCCTCAGAACGAACGACACAATGGCCTGTTCCGGGCCTTTGTCCCAAAGGGAGCTTCTATCGAGGCATTCACTGACGAGGATATCCTCGCCGCTGCTGACGAGCTGAATGGACGCCCACGGAAGAAACTCGGATACTGCACCCCGGAGGAACTCTTTGAGGCTTTTCTGGATGCTGTCTACGCAGCCTGACGGCTGCGGCAACATCGCTCACGGATAGATCCTACGGCTCCATCCGTGACCAAGGTTTTTACCACGGGGTGTCCAACTTGTTATTGCAATTTGCGGATTAAAATTAAGCAATTAATTTTTACAAAAAATCCATTCTGTAAAGTCTCCCCAGCTTTGCATACTTTCATGCGTGAGATTCTCCACACCTCTGTTGGCCGCAAAGACGGCCTTGAGCGGGTAAAATCGTGCGTGTTCAGCGGACAGTCTGCCGGCAAAGACATTTTCTGCGCCGGGAGAGTGGCAGCATTGGTTTTTCTCCGTGCAGATGGTGCGCTGCCGTTGAAAGCGGGGAGATCCCGGATGCCCGCAGGGCTCCGGGGCGCTTCCAAAAATGTGGGAAAATAACAAGGCCCCCGCTCCTTTCGGAGCGGGGGCTTCGCTATCTTTCACACAGCTGTGCGATCGATACAGATGTTGAGATTAGAGCTCAACGGCGCCGGTCACGTGGACAAACAGGAAGTCCAGAGTGTCGCTGTCGGTGTAGTCGTCATCGGTGATGGCGTAGAACTCACCAGTGACAGAGTAGCCGGCCAGGATGCTCTTCAGGGAGCTGGCGCTGCAGTTGTCGATCTCGTAATCGGCATCCTCGTCGCTCATGACGGACTGCAGGGTCTCCTTGTTGGCATCAGTGCTGTACTTGTAGTCGATGATCAGAACGATCTGGGTGTCGGAATCCACGGAGTAATCCTTGGAGCCGATGCTCAGAACGCCAGCGGAGTAAGCAACGCTGCCGGACAGGGTCTCGACATAGCACTTATCGCTGGGATCGCCAGTGACGACCTCGGTCATATCGGTGATACGGCCGGTGGAAGCGCTGGTCTTGATCTCGCCGTACAGGGTGGCATCGTTGTAGGTGTCGTCGTCGGTCAGGATCTTGGTCTCAGCGCCGTCAACGATGGCCTTATAACGATAGTAGGTGTCCTCGCTGTCCTTCAGGGTCTTGTCGAAGCCAATGACGAAGATGTAGCTGTCGTCAGAGGAAGCATCGTCAACCTTGGAGTCAGTGCCGTCCAGGCCGATGAACACATAGGTGGCATAGCCGGTGTCCTTCTTGTAGACATAGCCCATAGCAGCGGGGTCGGAAGCGGTGGCGGTCATGGTGATGTCGGGAACGTTCTTGATGCCGGTGTAGACGTCGATATCGCCGTCCTCATCCTCGACAACGAACACAGTGTCAGCGTTGGCGCGGACAGTGGTGCTGCCGACCTTGTACAGGGAGGTCTTGCCGTTGGTGGTCAGATCGGCGGAGCCGGTCAGAGCCAGATCATAGTCAGCAGCATACTTGCTGGTGGCGGCAGAGGTCAGGGTGTACTTGTCAGCGCTGTCCTTGCTGTAGGTGTACCAGCCCTCAGCGGCCTTCAGGTCGGAGGTCTTGGTGCTGCCGGCGACCTTCTTCAGGGTGATCTCACCAGAGGTGCCATCCATGAAGTAGGCGTTGGCCTTAACGGTGCTGCTCAGAGAAGAGGTGGTGTCAGCGGCGGTGATGAACACATAGTTGGCGGTGCCGGTGGCCTCGTCAACAGCGATCACATAACCATAGGCATCCAGAACCAGGACGACGTCGCTGTCGACGCTCTTGATCTCGGCCTTGGTGTCAGCGCTGGCGGTAGCGGAGTAGCTGTAGTCGGTGCCGTCAACGGTGGCGGCGTCGCCCACGACGTAGGAATCAACACTGCCGGTGACCTGCTCAGCAACAACAGCGATCTTGGGCTCGCCGTTGGCAACGTTCACCAGGATGTAGTCATCCTCCTTGACACCGGTGATGTCGAAATCATCGCTGTCGTCGATGTCCAGGGTGTAGGTGCTCAGCTTGATGCCAGAACCGTTGTCGATGTCGGCGATCTTGACCTGCTCCTTGCTGGTGCTGTAGTCCTCGGTGGCCTGGAACACGTAGGTGTTGATCATGACGATGGTGGTGTTGCTGTCGTCATCAACATAGACCTCGGTCAGGGTGCCGTTGGCGTTGTTGGAAGCGCCGGTGGAACCGATACGGCCGGTGTTGCTCTTGTCCATGTAGTTGACAACGTCAGCCTTGGCAACGGTGGTGCCAACGCCGTCCATCCAGAAGTGCAGGGTGGCAGCGCCATCCTTCAGGTCGTCGCTGACGGTCTTGCCGACGGCGCTGTAGACCTTGGCCTTGGTGACCTTGGCGGTGAAGGTAGCGACCAGATCGCCGGTGTTGGCGAAGGTGCCGATCTCTTCGTTCTTCAGCTTCCAGGTGGTGGCGGGACGGCCGAAGTCATCGCTGGTGTCGTCCTTCTTCAGATTGTCGAAGTACTTCTCAGCGAACTGCAGACCCTCGTCATCCATGGTGTCCTTGTAGACGCCCTGAGGCTGAACCTCAGCCTTGGAGCCGGTGATCACGACCTCAGCGCCGCCGACGCTGACGGAAGTCTTGGAGTCATAGTCGACCATGTCAGCCTGCAGAGCGTTGAAGGCATACAGGCAGGCCTCTTCACGGGTGACGGCCTTGCTGCCGACGAACTCGTCGTTGCCGTCGTCCAGGCCGATGCCCAGAGCCAGCTTGGCGACGTTGGTGCTCCAGTTGCCGCCGGTGAAGCCCTCGATGGAACCATCATAGCCCAGGGCGCCCAGCAGCATCTTCATGAAGGAGTAGCCGTCCAAGGTGCCGGCGGGACGGAAGGAACCGTCGGAGTAGCCGTTGATGATGCCCTGCTGAGCGCAGTAAGCGATGTAGCCGGCGAACTCGTGGTTGGCGGGCACATCCTTGAAGGGAGCGGTGTCAGCGGGGAGAGCGGAGGCGGTGGTGGGGCCAAGGATCAGGTTGCAGATGATCTTGGCGGCAGCGCCGCGGGTCAGGACGTTCTGGGGATTGAAGTTGCCGTCGGTATAGCCGTCGACAACGCCGATTTCGGAGATCACGGCAACGGCTTCATCATAAGTGATGGAGCTGTCATCCTTGAACTCCTTGGCGCCGGCGCTGATGGTGACCAGAGAGAGGGCCATAACCAGAGCCAGAGCCAGAGACAGGAATTTCTTCATGGGGTTTCCTCCTTTTAAAATTTACCGGAATTCGTGATCCGCAACTTCTGAACAGACATACTCCTCACCAAGAAAGGATTTTGCCCCTCTGCGTTACTTTTCAGTTTTCCCGGCATTGAGTTGAACATTGGAGGAGCCATCTCATCTTAACCCGGCGCACATACCGTGGCATGCCGGTCCCGTATCTGCTCCGGGAGCCGATGGGGATACCTCGTCCTTTGTTCAAGTCGCATGATACCAAATCAAAATTTGATTTGCAAGAGGTTCCGGTCCGATGTAACACGATTGTAACAAAACACCGGACCGGTCCGTCTCTGCCGGAGAGGGGAGAGGCGGTCCCTCTCCGCGGCGTCTTTCCGGCGGTATCTCCACAGGCAGTCTTGGTCAAATTGCGAAGAAACTGTTAAATTTTTTTGACGTTCCCGTTCCCTATTGACATCGTCGGGATTTTGAGTACAATAAACGCTACCACTGTTTACAACTAATAGTGTTAGTTAGTTTTCAAAAACCAAGGAGGGAGTGGATGGACACTCAAAGCATGGCCAGGGAGATGCTGGAGTCACTAAGCCAGCTGGTCCGCGGACCGATTCGGGACCTTCGGGGGCTCTCCGGCGGAGAAATGGGAATGCTGGTCTATCTGGAAGTTCAAAAAGGCGCCGCGCCCACGGAACTGGGCCGGTTTTTCGGCATCACCAGCGCACGGGTCACCAATGCTCTGAACAGTCTGGAGAAAAAGGGGTTTGTTCTCCGCCAGCCGGTGCCGGGGGACCGGCGCAGGGTGCGGGTCAATGTCACCGAGGCTGGTTCGGCCAGGGTGCGCGAGCACCTGAACGCTACGCTTCAGGACGTCATCCGGCTGATGGATGCCATGGGAGAGAACGACGCCAGAGAGTTTCTGCGGCTGACCAAGCGGGTGGTACAGCTTTATAATGAGGGAGTTGTGACCGGCCTGCCGCCGGCCCCCGCGCCGGACCTCGGCTGAATGTAACTGAATGTAATCGTAGGAATATAACAGGAGGAAAGACGAATGAAACGAATCATCGCATTGCTGCTGAGCCTGGTCCTGTGCTGCGGGATCATGGTGCCCACGTCTCTGGCGGCCGACAAGGCCTCGGAGGCGGAAGTGGATACGACCCCCGAGGAACTGGGGACCCTGTCCTTTGAAAATCTGGAGCAGCGGGTCCGGGAGAACAATCTCACCGTCCGGATGCTCCAGGCCACCATCGACTCCATCGACGCCAATGACTATGAGCAGATGAAGGACGATCTGCGGGACTCCCTGAACCAGATCGCCAAGGGTCAGCAGTTCCTGATGGCCTACGGACAGGGCGACTCCTACTCCTATGCCGCCATGGATCAGATGTATTCCTCCCTGCGGGAGACCTTTGACGACCTGAAGGACGGCGATATCCAGCAGGATTCCGCTGACGCCATCCGTCAGCTGCAGGACACTCAAAATCAGGTCATCGCCGGTGCGGAGTCCCTGTACATCGCGCTGCTGGAGATGCAGAACAACCGCGACATTCTGGAGCGGAAACTGGCCGCCACCAACCGTACTGTCCAGGAGATGCAGACCCGCTACAATCTGGGTCAGATCTCCGCGCTGCAGCTCCATCAGGTCACCGCGGGTTTGGACGCCCTGAAGAGCGGCATCGCCACGCTGGATATGAATCTGAACAACTATACCGCCCAGATGGAGCTGATGGTCGGCGCTCAGCAGACCGGCAAGCTGGTGCTGGCCGAGGCGCCGGACGTGACGGCGGAGCAGGTGTCCGCCATGGATTACGAAAAGGACCTGGCCACCGCCAAGGAAAAGAGCTATGAGCTCTATGACGCCAAGAAGACCCTGGATGACGCCAGAAAGGACTTCAACAAAGAGGTCGTCAAGTACGTTCCCGGCTTCTACAAGCGGGTCATTCTGGAGCGCCAGTGGGAGGCCACGCAGCTGACCTATGAGAACACCGTGCAGAATTTCGAGTTGAAGTTCCGGACCATGTTCAACTCCGTGGCGGATTATCAGCAGATCGTGGCCGCCAAGGAGTCCGCGCTGTCCCTGCAGCAGGATACTTTCCAGGCCACGGAGCTGAAATACACGCAGGGCAAGATCTCCAAGAATGCCTATTTGGACGCCCAGGACGCCCTGGAGTCCGCCAAAACGGACGTCATCACCGCAAAGCACAACCTGTTCACGGCATACCGCACCTACCACTGGGCTGTGGACTTCGGCGTGCTGAACTGATATGGAGGGATACTGGTTTATGAACAATACATATAAAACAAAGCTTCTGGCACTTTCCATGGCCGCGGCCATGGCTCTGACCCTGACTGGCTGCGGCAGCAAATCCGAAGCCTCCTCGTCTTCCAGTTCGGAGGGGACTTCCCAGGGCGTAGCCGTTCAGGTGGAGGAGATCCAGCTCTCCGACATCTCCACAGACAACTCCGTCTCCGGACAGGTGGCGTCCGATGATGAGCGCTCCATTTTCATCGCCGCCAGCGTCAAATGCACCAAGACCTACTTCGAGGCGGGTGACCGGGTGAACGCCGGCGACGTCATCTGCACCCTGGATCTGGCCAGCACCCAGGCTTCCTACGAAGCCGCCACCATCAGCTATAACTCCGCGGCCCAGAGCTACCGGGATCAGTCCGAGGTGTTCGCCCAGCAGATCAGCCTCTATCAGAAGAATCTGGCGGACCTGAAGCAGCTCTATGAGATCGGTGCCGCCTCCCAGATCGAGATCGACCAGGCCCAGCTCCAGCTGGACTCCGCCATCGCCACCCGGAACGCCACCCTGGCCCAGCTGGAGGCCGGTATGCAGAGCTACCGCTCCAACATTGAGCAGCTCTCCACCGTTCTGGAGAACGTGGACGGCAGCGGCAACGTCATCGCCCCCATCACCGGCAATCTGGTGAACATGAACGCCGTGGAGAACAGCTTCATCTCCAACACCATGCCCGTGGCCGTCATCGACGGCGCGGATCAGATGAAGGTCCGGGTGTCCGTGTCCGAGACCCTGATCCCCAAGCTGAACATCGGCGATGAGGCGGACGTCACCGTCAGCTCCATCGGCCAGACCTTCACCGGCACCATCCGCTCCGTGGAGCAGGCTGCCAGCCAGCAGACCAAGCTGTACACCGTCACCCTGGCGGTGCCCTCCGACGTCAGCGGCCTGCTGTCCGGCATGTTCGCCGACGTGACCTTCCACACGGATACCTCCAAGAACACCATCGTCATCCCCACGGAGACCATCATGACCAGCGGCAATTCCCAGTATGTCTACATTGTGGAAAACGGCGACACTGCCAAATATGTGGAAGTGACTACCGGACTCACCGGCACCGGCGTCACGGAGATCACCTCCGGTCTGGAGGTCGGCCAGCAGCTGGTGGTGGTGGGCCAGACCTATCTGAGTGATGGAGATGCCGTGCGCGTGGTCTCCGGGGAGGACTAAGCCCCATGAATATTGCAAAGGGATGTATCCAGCATAAGGTGGCCACGCTGCTGGCCACCATCATGATTGTCATTTTCGGCATCCTGTTCGGCACCCAGCTCCAGATGGCGCTGATGCCCGACATGGAGATGCCCATGGCCGTGGTCATGACCACCTACGTGGGCGCCAACCCCAGCGACATTGAGGAACTGGTGACAGATCCTCTGGAGGCGGCCATCATGTCCGTCTCCGGCGTGGATGAGATCCAGTCCACCTCCTCCGAAAACGTCAGCGTCATCATGATCACCTATGTGGACGGCACGGACACCGACATCGCGGCCACCAAGCTGCGGGAGAAGTTCGACATGGTCTCCCTGCCTGATGACGCCTCCGATCCCATCATCGTCAACATGAACATGAGCGAGATGATGCCCACCGCCATGATCACGCTGGCAGGCGAGGACCTGTCCCAGCTGGAAAATATCGCGGAGGATATCGTCTCTCCCGCCCTGGAGCGCATTGACGGCGTTGCTCAGGTGGAGGTCAACGGCGGCCTGGAGCAGCAGATCGCCGTGCAGATCGACCCGGCCAAGGCCGCCGGCTTCGGTCTCTCCAACTCCTATATCTCCCAGTTCCTGGCAGGCCAGAACCTGCTGTATCCCGGCGGCGATCTGGACAACGGCAACAAGACCCTCTCCGTGTCTACCGACGCCAAGTTCCAGTCCGTGGACGACGTGGCCAACACGCTGATCTCTCTGCCCACCGGCGGCTCCATCCGCCTGTCGGAGGTGGCCGACGTCTTCATGGAGCAGCAGGACCCCCAGGCCGTGGCCAAGACCAACGGCATCTCCTGCGTCATGCTGCAGGTCTCCAAGCAGTCCGGCGCCAACGAAATGGACGTGGCGTTGGAAGTGGAAGCCCGCATGAAGGAAGTCAAGGAAGACAACCCCAGCATCAACTACACCATCCCCTATATCGCCAGCGACTACATCAGCGAATCCGTCAATAACGCCCTCCAGAATATCATCCAGGGCGTGATCCTGGCCGCCATCGTGGTGTTCCTGTTCCTGCGCCGGGGCGGCTCCACGCTGACCATCTGCATCTCCATGCCTGTCTGTATCCTCACCGTCTTCATCATGATGAACGTGCTGGATCTGACGCTGAACATGATGTCCCTGGGCGGTATCGCCATGGGCGTCGGTATGATCGTGGATAACTCCATCGTTGTTTTGGAGAACATCAACCGCTTCTCCGCCGACGGCCACGACCGGATGAGCGCCTGCGTGGAAGGCACCAAGGAGGTCACCTCCTCCGTCATCGCCTCCACCCTGACCACTGAGGCCGTGTTCGTCCCCCTGGGTCTGGTGCAAGGCATGGCCGGCGATATGTTCCGGGACTTCTGCCTGACCATCGCCTCTCTGATCGCCGCGTCTCTGGTCATCTCCCTGACCCTGGTGCCCCTGCTGTGCTACTTCACGCTGGATGAGGAGAAGGTCCGCAAGCATCAGCTGCGGCTGGAGGCCAAGCAGGCAAAGAAAAAGCCCAACGCCCTGACCGCCCGCCTCAGCCGCTGGGTCCAGCGGATCAACAAGCTCTATCTGGGTCTGCTGCGCTACTTCGTCACCCATCTGAAGATGGGTATGCTGCTCTCCATCGCCCTGGTGCTGGTATTCGTTCTGACCCTGTCCAACACCAAGATGGTCATGATCCCCGACATGGATCAGGGCAGCGTCTCCGTCAGCATCAGCATGCCCACCGGTTCCTCCCTGGACGAATCCTCCGCCATCGCCGACCGTGTGGCCGCCATTGTGGAGCGGGAGGTCCCGGAGCTGGATGAGATGTACTACATTGTCACCAGCGGCGGCTCCTCCATGATGGGCGGAGACGTGACCATGGGCATCAACCTGGTGGATAAGGAAGACCGTGACCGCAGCGCCTTCGAGATCGAGGACGCCCTGCGGGAGGCCGTGCAGGACATCGCCGGCTGCGAGATCACGGTGAGCGCCAGCTCCACCGTCTCCATGGGCAGCGGCGACGACATCAACGTAGAGATCACCGGCGACGACTTCGACACGCTGGCTCTCATCGCCAACGACCTCACCGCCCAGATCGCCGCTCTGCCCGACGCGGTGGACGTGGACAATTCCCTGTCTGAAAAGGTGCCCCAGGTGAAGGTCTACCTGAACCGCGAGGCCGCCTCCCAGTACGGTCTCACCGCCGCCGCCTTGGGCGCCGCCGTCCGCGCCGAGCTCACCGGCACCGAGGCCACTACCGTCACCATCGACAACCAGGACTACACCGTCATGGTCAAGGGCAACGGCGCCGCCTCCGCCAGCCTGGACGCCCTGAAGTC
Organism: Dysosmobacter sp. HCP28S3_G4; assembly: GCF_052065175.1. Classification (NCBI taxonomy): domain Bacteria; kingdom Bacillati; phylum Bacillota; class Clostridia; order Eubacteriales; family Oscillospiraceae; genus Dysosmobacter; species Dysosmobacter sp. HCP28S3_G4. The sequence continues at coordinate 11,195 of NZ_JBQHUP010000008.1, forward strand.
CATGCCCATCGCCTCCAACTACGGCGGAACGGTGCCCCTGTCCGCCGTGGCCAACGTGGTGGTGGAGCAGGCGCCCCAGAGCATCGCCCGGTACAACCAGAGCCGTCAGGTGACGGTGACCGGCAATACAATCAGCGGCGACACCACCGCCATCACCCAGCAGATCAACGCCATTCTGGACAATTATCCCCTGCCCGAGGGCTACACAGCAGAGACCGCCGGCTCCTACGAGGACATGATGGAGAGCTTCGGCGACCTGGGACTCGCCCTGATTGTGGCCCTGCTGCTGGTGTACTTCGTGCTGGCCGTCCAGTTTGAGTCCTTCGCCATGCCTGTCATGGTCATGATGATCCTGCCCGTGGCCTTTACCGGCGCGCTGTTCGCCCTGCCCATCACCGGCCGGGATATCTCCATGATCTCCCTGGTGTCCATCATCATGCTGGCCGGCACCGTGGTCAACAGCTCCATCATCCTGGTGGAGTACATCAAGATCCGCCGCGGTATGGGCGAGGACCGTGTGGAGGCCATCCTCCGCGCCTGCCCGCTGCGTGTCCGGCCCATTATGATGACCACTCTGACCACCGTCCTGGCCATGGTCCCCATGGCGCTGGGTATCGGCGGCACCAATGAGATGATGTCCGACATGGGCATCGTCATGATCTCCGGCATGGTCATCTCCACCATCGTGACCCTGGTGTTCACGCCGGTGTTCTACTCCGTCATCGACAACATCGCCCATGGCGGCAGAAAGAAGAAGAACAAGAACGGGAACACGCCGGCGCAGCCCGCCATCGCGGGCGAGGCGCAGTAAACCGGCCCCGCAAGGGCCCGTATTCCCCGCGCAGCGAAAATAGAAAGGTCCCCCTGATGCCAAAGGCGTATCAGGGGGACCTTCGTGTTATTGTACAATAATTTCTCGGAAATCAGCAGGCTTTTCAGCATTCTGAAGCAACTTGGGCAAATTTTCCAATCCCCAGTTCCTTTCGACGCAAACTGACAGCATTTTTGTTTTGTAAAGATTATGATAAGAACATCCTCGCAGCAACATAATGCATACAAATGCAGAAAGGAGCCCTAAAATGCAGAATTTATCCAAGGAATACGTATTACTATTCAATGCCATCACCAATGTGGAGCAATCCCTCATGGACCTCCGTGACCAGCTCATCGCCGTCCAGCGGGAAGCGGAGGATCTCTACCTGAGCTCCATGGACATCTCCGCCGAGCAGGCGTGTCAGGAGGCGCCCGATCCCTTTCCACTCTGATCCGGCGCTGTTAGGGAAAGCACGTCCTGGATACCGCCGCGCATTCCTCCAATTCCTCCGCAGCGCATCTCCCCATGGCAAGGTTCCTGCGCAGTCTCCGCTTCGGACAAGCGTTTGTCTGCCGGTGCGCTTAACGCGCAGAGATCCCCTCTCAGCGATCCCAGACGCCGTTTTGCGTGCGTTGCTCGCCGCCGGAAGGCCGTGAGCAAAGTGCGCAAAGCGGCGTCTGATTTTCGGATCTCCGGCTCCCGGTCCTCCGGCGGACAGGAGCGCGGTTTCAGCGGTGCCCGCCGTCCTCCGCCTGACGCACTCCGGGGATGGTCTTCAGCAGTTCCGGCGACTCGTCACGGATAAAGTTCATAAAGGAGCGGGCGGCCAACGGCAGGGTCTCCCAGTCCCGCCAGGCCACCGCCACGGTGCGCTCCAGTTCCTCCGCGATGGGCAGCGTCACCACGTCCTGCTGATATTCCGGAAGCACCATGCGGTACAGGGCGGAGACCCCCAGGCCCTGGCGAACCATGGCCAGGATGGAATAGTCGTCCACCACCTTATATTCAATGGCAGGGTGCAGGTGCAGGGCCGCGAAGGCGGTCAGGGGCACGCTGTAATCTCCTTCATCCAGCAAAATGAAGGGCTCCCGGGCCAGCTCCCACAGCGATACCTGTTTATGGTCCGCCAGCGGATGTCCCGGCGGCAGCACGGCCACCATCCGGTCCCGGTACAGTGGCCGGATGTCCAGCCCCTTCACCGCCTTGGGATTGACAAATCCGAAATCCACGCTGCCCTCCTGGATCCACTGGGCAATACCCGTGTAATCCCCCTGCTGCAAGGTGAAGTGGACCCCGGGATACCGGGCCTTGAACCGCTGCATCAGCCGGGGGAGCAGGTTCCGGCTGACGCTGGTGAACGTCCCGATGCGGATGTCGCTGTTCTCCAGCCCCAGCATCTCCTGCCGCTTTTTCGCAAGGGCGCTCTCCGCGCCGCAGATGGCCCGGACATAGGGGAGATACTGCCTCCCGTTGGCCGTCAGCGTCACACCGGTCTTTCCCCGGCTGAACAGGGTGGTGCCCAACTCCTGCTCCAGCGCCCGGATCATCTGGCTCACCGCGCTCTGGGAGTAGCCCAGCTTCTCCGCCGTCAGGGTGAAGCTGCCGGTCTCCACCACCTTGCAGAACACATCGTATCGCGTCATCATATCCACCATCCATCAGTTTTCCTTATGTTTTAATTATAATTCCTCATTTTACGAATGGCAAGGAAAGCGTTACAATAGAGGCTGTTTGCAAGGACATTTTGCGTGGTCAACCGGGTCGGAAGGCCGTTCCGCCCGGTCCGGACGCATATTCTGGAGGAACTGATGATGATGGAATCGGAGCGCCGGCGGAGCGTCTCCGCCCCGGCGAAGTCCCGCGGCAGCGGATGGGCCGCAGAGCACGGCGTATCCTTCCGGCTGGGCATGGTCCACGGCCTGCCCATCGCGCTGGGCTATTTCGCGGTGGCGTTCTCCCTGGGCATCGCCGCCCGGGGGGCGGGCCTCACCGCCTGGCAGGCCATGTTGGCCAGCCTGCTGAACAACGCCTCCGCCGGAGAGTATGTGGGCTTCACCCTCTTTGCGGCCCACGCCGCCCTGTGGGAGGTGGCGGCCATGACCGTGGTGGCCAACGCCCGGTATCTGCTGATGAGCTGTGCCCTGGGACAGAAGCTGGACCCCTCCACGCCTCTGGTCCACCGGCTGATCCTGGGCTTTGACCTGACGGACGAGCTGTTTGGCATCTCCGTGGCCCGTCCGGGCAAGCTGGACCCGTGGTACACCTACGGCGCCATGGTGCCGTCCATTCCCTGCTGGGCCACCGGAACGGCCCTGGGCGGGCGGGGGGCCCGCCCCCCCCCCGCCAGTGTGGTCAGCGCCCTCAGCGTGGCGCTGTACGGGATGTTCCTGGCCATCATCATCCCGCCGGCCCGGAAGAACCGGGTGGTGGCCGGCGTGGTGGCAATCTCCTTTGCTGCCAGCTATGCCGCCGGGAAGCTGCCGCTGGTGTCCGATATCTCCTCCGGCTCCCGGACGATCCTGCTGACGCTGATCATCGCCGGTGCCGCGGCGGTGCTTTTCCCGGTGAAGGAGGAACAGGATGAGAAATAACGTCTACATCTATATCGCCGTCATGGCGCTGTGCACCTTCGCCGTCCGGGTGCTGCCCCTGACGCTGATCCGGAAGGAGATCACCAACCGCACGGTGCGGTCCTTCCTCTATTACGTCCCCTATGTCACCCTGGCCGTCATGACCTTCCCCGCCATCGTGGAGGCGACGCAGGTGCCCCTGGCGGGCATGCTGGCCCTGCTGGTGGGCGTCATTCTGGCATGGCGGGGCACCAGCATGTTCCTGATCTCCGCGCTGTGCTGTCTCACCGTCTTTCTGACGGAGGCCATCCTTCTCTGAGCCGTCAAACAGCCCTATGGTTTTCCGCTGTAGGGCTGTTTTCTGTTTTCCGGAAGACAGTTGGCAAATTCTATGGGATATTGGGGAAGAATGAAGGCTGTCTCTTGCGTTTTCGCGCTGTTTCCGATATCATAGGATCAATATGATCAATATAATTTATATGGAGATGTTGCCATGACTCCGAAAAAAATCGCTCTGCTGACGGACTCCTGTGCGGATCTGTCCCCGGAGCTGATCGCCGAAAATCACATCTACGTGGTACCGCTCCGCATCCGCTGTGCCGACGGCGAGTATGCCGACGGTGTGGACATCCGGAACGACGGCATCTATGCCCGTCTCCACGCCGGGGAGATCCCCCAGACCTCTCTCCCCGCCGGGGAGGACTTTGAAAAAGTCCTGCGGCAGATCGCGGCCGCCGGCTACGACGGTGTCATCGCCGTCATGCTGTCCAGCGGCCTCTCCGGCACCTACAATCTGGTGCGGCTCATTGCGGAGGAGTGCAGCGGCGTGCTTCCGGTGCGGGTCTATGACTCCCTCAGCGGCTCGCTGGGCATGGGGATGACCCTGCTCCAGCTGGCGGAGGACATCCGGGGCTGCATGGGCTGGGAGGAGCTGACGGAGCGCCGGGTCCCGCAGCTGCTCCGGGGCGCCCATGCGTTCTTCTCCGTGGACACGCTGGAATACCTCCAGAAGGGCGGCCGCATCGGAAAGGTCACCGCCACCGCCGGAACGCTGCTGCAGATCAAGCCGCTGCTGACCTTCGCGGAGGACGGACAGCTCCAGTCCGTGGCCAAAGTCCGGGGCCGGAACCAGGTGAAGGACAAGCTGGTGGAGCTGGCAGTGAAGGCCTGCGGCGATCACCGGCGCTACAATCTGGCCGTGGCCAACGGCGGAGACCCGGAGGGCATGGCGGCCGTGCGGCAGAAGCTGACGGAGGCCCTGCCCAACTGCGACCACATCTGGGAGGGCGAGATCGACGGCACCCTCAGCGTCTACATCGGCGACGGTGTGCTGGGCGCCGCCGTCCAGGTGCTGGACTGAACGGAACAGGGAAGACCCCTGGGATCTGGCAGATCTCAGGGGTCTTTTTCTATGTATGGATATTATTCACCCTCGGCCATGCGGTAGCCGACGCCCACTTCCGTGAAGATGTACTGGGGCTCCGCCGGGTTCTTCTCGATCTTCCGCCGGATGTTGGCCATGTTCACCCGGAGGATCTGGTTGTCGTTTCCCGCCCGGGGCCCCCATAGCTCCCGGATGATGTAGTCGTAGGTCAGCACCTTGCCGGCGAATTTCCCCAGCAGCGCCACGATGCGGAACTCGCTGAGGGTCAGCTTGGCGTTCTCGCCGTTGATCAGCACCTGGTGCTTGTTGTAGTCGATGACCATGTCTCCCACGGTGTAGGTGCCCTGACGGGCCACCTCGTCGTTTCCGGAGGCGGTGCGGGTGTGGCGGATGGCCGCCCGCACACGGGCCAGCAGCTCGTCGGTGCCGAAGGGCTTGGTCAGATAGTCGTCGGCGCCCATGTCCAGGGCCTCCACCTTGTCCTTTTCATGGGAGCGGGCGGAGACCACCACCACCGGCAGGCTGGACCAGCTCCGCAGGTCCCGCAGGATCTCGGTGCCGTCCATGTCCGGCAGGCCCAGATCCAGGATCACCAGATCCGGACAGGTGGACGAGATGATGGACAGCGCCTCGCTGCCGGTCTGAGCCATGAGCGTCTCGTAGCCGTTTGCGTTGAGGATGGCGGAAATGAAGCGGGCAATGCTCTGCTCATCCTCTACCACTAAGATCTTATCCCGTATCGTCATGCGTCTTCCTCCTCATCAAGGGGCAGCCGGAAGATCAGATCCGCGCCGCCCTCCGGCATATTGTCGGCTTCCATTGTCCCACCGTGGGCGCTGACGATGGAGGTGCACACCGCCAGTCCCAGACCCATGTTGCGTTTTTTATCTCCCGAGGTCTCCTCACTCTCCTGCAGGACCCCGGTGAACAGGGAATTCAGCTTGCCGCGGGGGATCCCGCAGCCGTTGTCCCGTACGTCGAACCGGGCCCAGCCGCCCTCCCGGCAGACGGAGACCTGGATGCGGGAGGTGTTCTGGCCGTGGATCACCGCGTTCTCCAGCAGATTCGCCAGGACCTGCTCAATGAGAATGGGGTCCATGGGCACCATCAGCAGCGTGTCCGGCGCCACCACCGTCACCGTCACCTCCGGGAACCGCTTGCGGAATTTCCGCACTGCCTCTCCCAGGATCTCCTCCGCCGCCTCCGGCTCTTTTGTGATGTGGGCCTGCTCTCGGCCGCTGATACGGGTGATGCTCAGCAGGTTCTCCACCACGCGGATCAGCCACTGGGCCTCGTCCCGGGCGTCTTCCAGCAGGGTCCGCTGTTCCTTCTGGGAGAGGTTTGGGTTCTCCAGGATAGTGGCCGTGGAGCCCACAATGGAGGTCAGGGGCGTGCGGATATCGTGGGAGACGGAGCGCAGCAGGTTGGCGCGCATCTTCTCCCGCTCGTTCTCCAGCCGCAGCTTCTCCTGCTGCTTGAGCTGGGCAGTGAGGGTGCAGGTCATGATGGACACCATCAGCATGGTGAGGAACGTCAGGGGATAGCCCGCGATGGTGAAGTTGAACTCCCGGTAGGGGTAAGTAAACAAGAAGTTGACGGCGATGACCCCCAGGATGGAGGCGATCAGGCCGTACAGAAAGCCGTTGGTCAGACGGGAGACCAGCAGCACGGCCATGACATAGATCAGGGTGGCAAACTCGCCGCTGCTGTCCAGGATCCGCATGAACCAGCAGAGGCTGGTGGCGCAGAACATGATGGCCACCAGGATCAGAAAATCCCGCCACGAGAAGTGAAACAGCCGCTCCATTTTTCCTTTTTTCACCGGATGCTCTCCCTCTTTTCTCCGCTGTATTCTGCTGTTCAGTTCTATTTCAGTATATCAGATTTTCCGTTAAGAACGTGCTAAGGAACCGACGGCGGACGGGGTATTTTTTACAGCCTCTGAACGCCTTTTCGGCCGCTCTTGTCACCGGTTAAACACAAAAACCGGTATGATAAATATGGCAGGAAACGGAAGTCCCTCTATCTGTTTTTCCATAATAAGGAGGTACAGACCATGGATGAGAAGCTGAGAGAAATTTTGAACGACGGCGAGCAGGTGCTCTGGAGCGGCAGTCCCGCCCCCTTCGCGCTGCTGGACCGGCACGCGGGCAACGGGAGAAAGATCCTGATCAAATGGATCTCCGTTGCCGTGCTGGCGTCTGCCCTGATCATCGTCTATATGATGAACAACGACCCCGTCAGCCCCGGATTCCTGACGGTGGTGATCGGCATTTCCCTGCTGCTGATCCTCTCGCCCCTGGTGGACCGCTACAATATTCTGGGAACCCGCTATTGGATCACGGACCAGCGGGTCATTCTGATGCAGCGGAGCAAGACCATTTTCTCCATGCGCCTGGACTGCGTGGATGCGTTCCGTCTGGTGCAGGATGAAGCCCCCAACGACTGCCTGGTGCTGGGCTCCAGGGCCCTGGAGGACGTGGGCCGTCAGCTGCGCTGGCGCTCCTCTCATCCTGCGGATCAGCCCGGCGTCTCGTCGGACAACAACGCCGTGGGGTTGGTCCTCTACAATGTGGCAAATCTGGAGGATGCCGTCCCGCTGCTGGGTCAGGCTGGGGCGGCCTGATCTCCCGGGCACCGCGCCCTCACCGGGCCGCCGGTTTTTTATGCTCCCTCTTTTCCCAATTCAATGCCGGATCCCGTCTGTCAGACCACTTTGGCAGACGGGATCCGGCATCCCGCTGTCCGCCGTCAGAGAGCGGATGGTCTTTTATTTATCATACCATCCGCGGCTCCGTTTCACAAGATGCCCCAGGGCCGCGCCAGATTGACAGGACCACTGAAATGTGCTATAAGAGAGTTGGCTGTGATCCGGCTCCCGCCGTCTCCCCGGCGGGGTCCCTTCTGCACGGCGGTTTGTTTTACTGGATGGCCCCAGGGGCGTTCACCGTTTTGCGGCCGCTTTTTGTGTGCATACGTATGATTTATATAACACATTATTTTGAAAGGAGCATGAAATACCATGGATAACCGTCCCATTGGCATTTTTGATTCCGGCGTCGGCGGCCTGACCGGCGTCCGGGCACTCCAGGCCGCTGCCCCCAGCGAGAGCGTCGTCTACTTCGGCGACACTGCCCGGGTCCCCTATGGTTCCCGCACCAAGGAGGACATCACCCAGCTGTCCTGCCAGGATGTGCGGTTCCTGCGGACCTATGACCTGAAGGCCATCCTCATCGCCTGCAACACCATCACCGCCAACTCCATCGATACGCTGCGCCAGGAGAATCCGGGCATCCCCATTCTGGGCACCATCGAGCCGGCGGCCGCGGCGGCTCTCCAGGCCACCAAAAACAAGCGCATCGGCATCATCGCCACCCAGGCCACGGTCCTCAGCGGGGCCTATGACCAGGCACTGCTCCGCATGTGCCCGGAAGTCCGCATCTTCGCCAAGGGCTGCCCCAAGCTGGTCCCCCTCATCGAGAGCGGCCACATCAGCCCGGGCGACGCCGAGATCGAGGCCGCCGTGGCGGAGTATATGGCCCCCATCAAGGCCGAGGGCGTGGACACCGTGATCCTGGGCTGCACCCACTATCCGCTGATCCGGGAAGTGGTGCAGGCCTACATGGGTCCCGACGTCTCCCTGGTGGACTCCGGCGGAGAGTCTGCCAGAGCGCTGCTGGCGGAGTTGACCAGGACCGGCGATCTAGCTGAGAAGACCGCGGCGGGCACCGCCTCCTACTTCTGCAGCGCACGGCTGGGCGAGTTTGAGAAGATCGCAAATATCTTCCTGTCCCAGGACATCCATGGCCACGCTCAGGAGATCGACATTGAGAAATACTGAGCGCCTGTATTCCTGCAATTGAAACGGCCAGCGCGGGTCGTGTCTCCGGACACCGGCCCGCGCTGGTTTTTTGATATCTACGGTCCGTCCCTGGCGTTCTCCGTGCAGCTGACGGTTGATTCTTTCGCATAAATACTCTAAACTGGTCTCATGCGGCAGACGGTTTCCCACTTCTCTGTGGGAAACCGGACAACGGAGCAGAAAGGGGCGGCAGCGTGAAACAGAAAAAAGTTGTGATCTACACAGCGGCCTACGGCGTGATCGGTCTGGCGGTGGTTCTGCTGTTCCGCACCCTCTGGGCCGTAGGGCAGGGGGGAGAATACAGCTATTACACCGTATCCTCGGTGATGCTGGAGCTGATGTTCTCCCTGCTGACCACCTCCACCTATATCAGCATCGTGCGCAGCGGACGGCTGAAGCGCCTGTTCGTGCGGCTGTTTCTCTGGATGCTGGTCATCGTCACCATCGGAATGCTGGGCGACGTGTTCGCCTGGGGCATCGGCATGGAGACTGCGCCCTGGGCGGGCTTCGCCCAGTGGCTGGGCGCCTTCCTGCGGGACGCCATGGGCTTTCCCCTGATGGTGGTGTATACCATCTATCTTCTGAGTTATGTCAACGAGGACAAGCGGGAGCTGAAGCGGTTCGCCTGGCTGGTGGGCGGCCTCTGCGCGGACGGCCTGTTTCTGGTCATCATCTCCCAGATCACTGCCAGGAGCAGGACCCAGCCATGGCACCTCTGGGACCACCCCTGGGTCTTCTTATTCTTTCTGTCCGTGCCTGTGGTAGTGACGCTGGGCATCATCTTCTATTTCCGCCGGATGCTCACCAACCGCAAGGCCGTGTCGTTCCTCTTCTACGAGCTGGTGGTGCTGGCCGCCATCGCGGTGGATATCGTGCTGGTGAAGATGACGCTGGCCTACACGGTGGCGGCGCTGTCCCTGCTAAGCCTGTATGTCAGCGTCCAGATGGAGTATGAAAAACAGCAGGAGGAGGCCCTGGTGCGGCAGCGGATTGCCATTATGCTCAGTCAGATTCGGCCCCACTTCCTCTACAATGTGCTCACCGGCATCCGGGCCCTGTGCCGCATCGATCCGAAAAAGGCGGAGGAGGCGCTGCTGGACTTCACCAGCTATCTCCGGGCCAACCTCAACTGCCTGGAAAACGAGCATTGCATTCCCTTTTCCCGGGAGCTGGAGCACACCCAGCACTATCTCCGACTGGAGAAAATGCGCTACGGAGACGAACTGCAGGTCATTTATGAGACGCCGGTCACCCAGTTTTCCGTCCCGTCCCTGACGCTGGAACCCATTGTGGAAAACGCGGTGCGCCACGGGGTCATGCAGCGGGAGAGCGGCGGGACCGTGACCATCTCCACAGCCGAGAGCGCCAAATACTATCTCATCACCGTGACAGACGACGGCGTGGGCTTTGATACCAGTTCCCCCATGCCGTCCAATCAGGAGCATGTGGGCATCATCAACGTGCGGGAGCGGCTGGCCTCCATGTGCGGCGGGACGCTGGACATCCAGTCCACCCCCGGCGCCGGCACGGTGGCGGTACTCTCCATCCCCAAACAAGGAGGAACTCTGTATGAAACATTGCTTTCTGGCAGTCGATGACGAGGTCCTGGCTCTGGCCGACCTGACCAACGCCCTGGAGGAGGCAGCTCCCGGCGAGACCATCTGCCCCTACAACTCGCCCTCCGCGGCTCTGGAGGCCGTGCGGAAGAAGGCCATCCGTCCGGACGTGGCGTTTCTGGACATCCAGATGCGGGGCTGGACCGGCCTGCAGCTGGCCACGGAGCTGCGCAAGGTCCTTCCCCAGCTGGAGATCGTCTTTGTCACTGCCTACCCACAGTACGCTCTGGAGTCCTACTCCCTCCACGCCAGGGGCTATCTGATGAAGCCCGTCACCGCCGAGTCGGTGCGGGAGGAGCTGGACATCATCCAGGGCACCGTCCGGACGGCGGCCCGGAGCGATTCCCTGGTGGTGAACTGCTTCGGCAATTTTGAGGTGTTTTTCCACGGAAAACCGCTGAAATTCTCCCGGGCAAAGTCCAAGGAGCTGTTTGCCTATCTGGTCTACCGCAGCGGCGCCACCTGCTCCATCAAGGAGATTGCCGCCATCATCTTCGAGGACCGGGAATACGGCAGCGCCCTGAAAAACCAAATGGAGACCTTCAAGTCCGACCTGATGAAGACGCTGCGGGCGGCAGGCTGCGAGGATGTGATCCTGAAGGGCCGCAACTGCCTCAGCGTGGATGCAGAGAAGCTGGACTGCGACTATTACCGTCTCCTGAAGGGAGACACCCGGGCCATGTCCGCCTTCACTGGGGAATTCATGGCCCAGTACAGCTGGGCCGAGCTGACGGCTGCGGCGCTTTCCTGCAAGCTGCTCTGATAAATTCTGCAAAATTGGCTTGGCGCTGGAAGAATTTTCAGGAAAAAATCCCCCGAATTTGCATTTTCGATTTGTTGTCCTTTCGTTGTCCTGTCCGTGTTATAATACAGGTACATCCTTTGCGAAGGGTGAAATCACAACGAGGAGGAAGAGGATATGGAAGAAAAAAATGTACAGGTCGAGGAAGGCGCTCTTAAGGTAACAAAGCTGACCCTGTACGAGGCGGCGGCCATCATCGTTGGCGCCAACATCGGCTCCGGCATTCTGGGTCTTGCGTATTCTTCCCGCAAGGCCGGCTGGCCCATCCTGGTTCTGTGGCTGATCGTGGCGGGTGTGTTCACCACGTTCTCCATGCTGTATGTGGCCGAGACCGCGCTCCGTACCAAGAAGCCCCTGCAGCTGCCCGGCCTGGCGCAGAAATACGTGGGCAAGCTGGGCTCGGTGCTGATCTTCATCTCTGTGTGCGCCAACTCCATCGGCTGCATGGTAGCCTACACCACCGGCTCCGGCAACATTCTCTGCACCCTGCTGGGCCTGCCCAACTGGGCCGGCAGCCTGCTGTTCACCGTTCCCTGCGTTCTGGTGGTCTGGCTGGGACTGAAGGCCACTGGCCTCTGGGAGAAGTTCATGTCCACCGGCATGGTGGTGCTGCTGGCTGTCATCGTGCTGGCGTCCTTCCTGTCCGGCAAGGCCGACGTCTCCCGCGCCATCTACTCCGACTGGACCTACGCGGTGCCCCTGCTGAGCAGCGCCATCTTCTGCTACATCGCGCAGTATGCGGTGCCTGAGCTGGCCCGCGGCATGCGCCACATCCCCAAGAAGCTGCCCGTCGCCATCGTCGCCGGTATGTTCGTCACCGGCATTCTGCTGGCCGTCGTGCCTCTGGCCGTGCTGAGCCTCACCGGCGCGGATGATGTCACCGAGGTCGCCACGCTGGCCTGGGGCCAGGCGCTGGGCACCTGGGCGCTCTACACCGCCAACATCTTCGCTCTGTGCGCCATGATGACCTCCTACTGGGCCGTGGGCGGCTCCATGCTCACCAACATCGTGGACATGTTCAAGTTGAAGAATGAGCATGACACCAAGACCCGTCTCATCGCCATCATCTGCACCGTTCTGCCTCCCTTCATTCTGGCCTACGGCGGCTTCGTCAGCTTCGTGGACGCCATCGGCTGGGCCGGCACCTTCGGCGGCGTGATCATGTCGATCATCCCCGTGCTGATGGTCAACAAGGCCCGGAAGGAGGGCGACATCGAGCCCGAGTGGAAGTGCGGCTGGTATGCCAATCCCCTGATCCAGGGCATCATCATCGTGGTGTTCTCCCTGGCCGCCATCTACTTCATCTGCTCCATGGCCGGCATTCTGCCCGCCGGTTGGTGATCCGGAGAAAGGCTGGTAAGACGTCATGCGTGTGATTCCGAAAGACAAAGTCATTTTCCATTTCAACACTACAAACAAGGCGAATTACACCGTGCAGGACGGTGAGGTCTTCTGGGTGGAAGCGGACGACTGCTACTCCGGTCAGATCACCGACGCCTCCGTGAAGCGCCCCGACATCGACATCGGCATCATGGACTGCGCCGTGGGCCCCATCGACGTGGAGGGCGCCCATCCCGGCGACACGCTGTGCGTGGAGGTCCTGGCCATCGATCTGGCGCCCCAGGGCGTGATGGTGACCTCCGTGGGCCTGGGCGTGCTGGGTGACCGCATCACCGAGCCGGACACCAAGATCATCCCCGTCCACGACGGCTTCGCCCATTTCTCCGACACCATCAAGATCCCTCTGACGCCCATGATCGGCGTCATGGGCGTGGCCCCCAAGTCCGGCGAGATCCACTGCGCCGTCCCCGATGACCACGGCGCCAACATGGACACGAAGCTGGTGAAGGTGGGCTCCCGGGTCTACTTCCCCGTGAATATCGAGGGCGCGGGCCTCGCCGTGGGCGATATGCACGCCTGTATGGGAGACGGCGAGCTGTCCGGCACCGGCATTGAGATCGCCGGCCGCATGTGCCTGAAGGTGACGGTCTACCACGACCGGCCCATCCAGCGCCCCGTCATTGAGACCTTTGACGGCATCTACTTCCTGGCCTCCCGCTCCACGCTGAACGAGAGCATCAAGGTGGCCACGGCGGACGTGGTGGAGTTCCTGATGAAGAAGCTGGACCTCAGCTTCCCGGACGCCTACCGGCTGATGAGCGCCACCTGCGACGCCCAGATCTGCGAGGTGGTGGACGACAACGTGACGGTTCGTCTCCACTGCCCCAAGTTCGACACCCGCATCCAGACCCTGTGATCATCCGTCCCTGGGTCGCCGTTGACCGGACGGTGGATCAAAGATAGAGAGAAAACAACAGAAAGAGAAAACGGGGGATTCCTGCCGCAGGGTAGAACCTGCGGCAGGAGTTTTTTCGCAAAATACAGGAGCCCGGAGGCTGTTCCTCCGGGCTCCGATCTTTCCATGGGCCGTCTGCCGCCGATGATCACCGGGTCGTCTTCCGCGGCTCCGGTCCATCCGATCCCTCCGCCAGAAATGCTTTCTGCGGTCCGGACACCGTGGGCGACGCCAGCAGCGCTTTTCGCAGCGGCGGCCACTCATCCTCCGGCGTCAGGGCTTTCAGCGCCTGAAGATGGGCAGGCTCCTCCTGGGGAAACGCAAAGACATGGAACAAAAGCTCCTCCCGGCATTCTCTCCACCGGCCCAGCCGCTGGTAGAGCCGAATCAGCTGGCTGCTGCAGTCTGCCGCGAATTCCGGATCTTCTCCGTCCAGACGCTTGCCCTCCTTCAGCAGATCAATGGCTGGGCCATACTGTTTCTGCCTCAGTAGTTCATGCACTTCCGCTTCACGGACGGCAGGGAGGTGCCGGTATTGCCTCCGGAACGCCGCCATCGTCTCCGCCGGAGCATCCAGCTCTCTCATGATCCCCAGGCGGCGGACCACGTATGTCTCCATCCTGCGGCGGTCCTGCTCCGGCGTATGCGCCAACAGCCTGTCCAGCAGATCCAGATTTTTCCGCAGCAGGGCAGGCTCGTGAAACGCCGACAGCTGCACCTCCAGCAGCCGTTCCGCGCCCGGGCCATCCTCCTGCCGGGAACGGGTCTCCTCCAGCCAGCGGTACATCTCCATGCGCTGCCGGGGAGCGGACTTCCCGGCGATCTCCATCAGCAGGGAAAGGCACTCCCGTTCCAGCTCTCGGAAGCTCTTGTTCGGAGACGCCGCGGCCTGTTCCGCAATGTCCGGCAGGATAGTCCCCGTCAGCAGAAACGCCTTATCCAGCAGCCCCTGTTCTACCAAGGGAAGGACCCGCAGATCCAGAAACCGCCGCCATTGATCAGGATTGCCGTCTCCCGTCGCGGTTCCTTTGGCGCCGTCCTCCGGCAGGGGCGGTTCCTCTGCGCTTTGAGCCGGCCAGCCGCGCTCCTCCAGCGCGAACAGTGCCGCCGCCATGTGCTTGCAGGCATGGCCGGCAGCCGCATGGGGGCAGCCGCACTGCATCCCCGTAACGGCGCCGTCCTTCACCACCAGCTCCACCGGATACACCCGGCTGCCATGGACTGATGTCAGCACCCGGCCGCCCTCCTGTCTCAGCGGCTCCACCAGCCCGTGCCGGCAGTAGCGCACGCCCCGCTCCAGAATGACCTGGGAAAAGGATAACCGCCAGTTCCTGTCCACTCCGTCACCCCCTGTGCCGTCTTCCGATGCTCCTGTCAACAGTATACGGCGATCCCGCCCAAACGCAAGCCCTCTTTGCGGCTCTCAGGGCCGGTCTTTCAAATGCCAAAGGCCGTGTATCCTACGATACACGGCCTCTGACAATGGCTTGGCAATGGAAAAAGGAGGAGAATAAACTTGTAAACTCAGTTGTAGAACAGAATGTCGCTGTACACGGGGAAAGGCCAATACTCCTTGGCGGTCATGGTCTCCAGGGAATCGGCAATGGCGCGGGCGGCGTTCATGTCAGGCACCACCACAGAATGGCTGTACTGCATGGCCTCCTCGGCAGCGGCGGGGATCTTGGCCACATCAGCCTCCAGCTGCATGCAGGCGTCCATCAGCTCATCGGTGAGCTTGGCGACCTCGGCGGCCACGCTCTTCTCATAGCGGCAGGCAACACCGGCGGCCTCCTTGCAGTCGGCACGCTCGCACAGATCGGTGGCGTAGCCGGAGACGGCGGGCAGAATGTCGTGCTTGATCATATCCACCATGGTGTTGGCCTCGATGCGGATCACAGAGGTGTAGTTCTCCACATGGATCTCATAGCGGGCCTGGACTTCGCCCTTGGTGTAGATGCCGTGCTTGACGAACAGATCCACATTCTTGGAGGCGATGTAGGCGGGCAGGGCGTCGGCGGTGGACTTCAGGTTGCACAGGCCGCGCTTCTCGGCCTCCACCACCCACGCGTCATCATAGCCGTTGCCGTTGAAGATGATGCGCTGATGCTCGGTGAAGGTCTTCTTGATGAGCTTGGCCAGATCGCCCTGGAAGTCGGAGGACTTCTCCAGAATGTCCGCGAACTGCTCCAGTTCCTCGGCCATGATGGTGTTCAGGGCGATATTGGGACCGGAAATGGACTGGGAGGAGCCCAGAGCGCGGAACTCAAACTTGTTGCCGGTGAAGGCCATGGGGGAGGTGCGGTTCCGGTCGGTGTTGTCCTGGGGAATGGCAGGCAGAACGTCCACGCCGATCTCCAGGGTGCGCTTACCGGCATCCTTGTACTCGGTGCCCTTGATGATGGACTCCACCACGGCGTTCAGGTCATCGCCCAGGAAGATGGAGATAATGGCGGGAGGTGCCTCCTGAGCGCCCAGGCGGTGATCGTTGCCCGCGAAGGCCACGGTGGCCCGCAGGAAGTCCTGATACTCATCCACGCCCTTGATGAAGGCGGCCAGGAACAGCAGGAACTGGGCGTTCTGGCTGGGAGTGGAGCCGGGCTTAAACAGGTTCTTGCCGGTATCGGTGGACAGGGACCAGTTATCGTGCTTGCCGGAGCCGTTGACGCCGGCGAAGGGCTTCTCATGGAGCAGGCAGACCAGGCCGTGCTTCTCGGCCACCTTCTTCATCAGCTCCATGGCCAGCTGGTTCTGATCGCAGGCGCTGTTGGCGTCGGAGTAGATGGGGGCCATCTCATGCTGGCAGGGGGCAACCTCGTTGTGCTTGGTCTTGGAGAGAACGCCCACCTTCCACAGCTCCGTGTCCAGATCCTTCATGTAGGCCGTGACACGGGGACGGATGGCGCCGAAGTAGTGATCCTCCAGCTCCTGGCCCTTGGGGGGCTTGGCACCGAACAGGGTGCGGCCGGTGAAGCGCAGGTCCTTGCGCTTCACATAGTCGGCCTTATCGATCAGGAAGTACTCCTGCTCGGGACCCACCTGGGCCACGACCCGCTTGGACTCCGTGTCGCCGAACAGCCGCAGAATGCGGATGGCCTGACGGCTGACCTCGTCCATGGAGCGCAGCAGGGGGGTCTTCTTATCCAGCGCCTCGCCGGAGTAAGAGCAGAAAATGGTGGGAATGCACAGGGTGTCGTCCTTGATGAAGGCGAAGGCGGTGGGGTCCCAGGCGGTGTAGCCGCGGGCCTCGAAGGTGGCGCGCAGGCCGCCGGAGGGGAAGGAGGAGGCGTCGGGCTCGCCGCGGACCAGCTCCTTGCCGGAGAACTCCAGGATCACCTTGCCGCCGCCCACGGGAGTGATGAAGCTGTCGTGCTTCTCGGCGGTGACGCCGGTCATGGGCTGGAACCAGTGGGTGAAGTGCGTCGCACCCTTCTCGCAGGCCCACTGCTTCATGGCTTCCGCGATCTCATTGGCGATGGACAGGTCCAGAGAGGTGCCGTCCGTAATGCACTTCTTCCACGCCTTATAGGACGCGGGAGACAGCCGCTGCTGCATAGTATCCTCATTAAAGACCATGCTGCCGAACAGCTCGGGAAGTTTCTTTTCAGTCGTGCTCATAGCTTTCATCCTCCTGTTATCGTTCTGGTTGGTGATATCTTAATGGAAAACACACAGAAAAAGCAATTGGTAATACTTCTAAACGCAGAATGTTTTTCCAGGCAAAATCGGCAGATATCCTAAAAACCGCCAAAAATCCGGCATCACTTGCCGCTGGCACCGTAGTTGGACAGCACCCGGGCGGAGGGATCGTTGACATTGCAGCCCTCCCACTCCTTGTTTGGCATCCAGAAATCCTTGATCATGCGGGCCTGGCCGGGGTAGTACTGCTCGAAGATCTCCCGGTACAGCAGGCTTTCCTTGGTGAAGGGCTGGCAGTAATCGTACTTGCGGCGAAGGGTCTCAAACTCCTCGTCGGTGTACTTCTCCTCGGCGTAGGCCTTCAGATCGTCCACCATGGAGTGGCCCACGGCGTCGGAGAAGGCGGCCTTCTGGCGCCACAGGATATCCTCCGGCAGCAGGTGGTCCTTTTCAAAGGCATGGCGCAGCAGGTACTTGCCCATGTCGTAGGTGTTGACCTTCAGCTTGGGATCGATGCTCATGACGTACTTCACGAAGTCCAGATCGCCGAAGGGCACCCGGCCCTCGATGGAGTTGACGGAGATGCAGCGGTCCGCCCGGAGTACGTCGTACATGTGAAGCTCATCCACCCGCTTCTTGGCCTCCTGCTGGAAGGCCTCGGGGGAGGGAGCGAAGTCGGTGTATTTATAGCCGAACAGCTCATCAGAGATCTCGCCGGTCATCAGAACCCGGACATCTGTCTGCTCGTGGATGGCCTTGCAGCACAGGTACATGCCCATGCTGGCGCGGATGGTGGTGATGTCCCAGGTGCCCAGCATGGCGATGACCTCCGGCAGGGAGCGGATCACGTCCTCCCGGGTCATGAAGACCTCGGTGTGGTCGGCGCCGATGTAGTCGGCCACCTCCTTGGCGTACTTCAGGTCGATGGCGTCCTTATCCATGCCGATGGCGAAGGTGCGGATCTTCTTCCCCAGGATCAGGGAGGAGATGGCGCACACCAGGGAGGAGTCCAGGCCGCCGGACAGCAGGAAGCCCAGAGGGGCGTCGGCGTCCAGACGCTTATCCACACCGGCGATAAGCTTGTCGCGGATCTTCTTGCAGGCGGTCTCCAGATCGTCCTTGCTGTAGGACTTGACGGTGGTCAGGTCCGCATAGCGGACGAACTTGCCGTAGGCGTAATAGTGGCCCGGCGGGAAGGGGCAGACCTCGGCGCAGAGGCCGACCAGGTTCTTGGCCTCGCTAGCGAAGATGATGTTCCCGTTTTTGTCGTAGCCGTAGAACAGGGGACGGATGCCGATGGGGTCCCGGGCGGCGATGAGGGAGTCGGTCATGGAGTCGTAGATCACCAGGGCGAACTCGGCGTCCAGACGGGAGAACATGCTCAGGCCGTACTCATGGAACATGGGGAGCAGGATCTCGCAGTCGCTGCCACTCTTGAACTGGTAGCCTTTTTCCGCCAGCTGGCGCTTGATGGGGCGGAAGCCGTAGATCTCGCCGTTGCAGACCACATAGTCGCCGTCCAACTCAAAGGGCTGCATGCCGGCCTCGGTAAGGCCCATAATGGCCAGCCGGTGGAAGCACAGGTAGCCGGACTTGGTCTCGATGATCCGGGACATGTCAGGTCCCCGGGATACGGTACGGTCGAAATACTTCTGGATCTCTTCTTTGCTCAGGTCCTTCGTGGAAAATCCCATGATCGCGCACATAAATAAAGCACCTCCGGATTTTTTCCCCTCCCGGCTCGGTCTGCCGGAATGGGTATAAAAAACGCAGCTACATCCTGAATTTTAGGACGAATAGCTGCTATCCGCGGTGCCACCTAATTTACCTTCCCCAATGGGGACCGGTCACCTTCAAGGCTCCAACAAGCCCGTGTGATGTAACGATCACAACTCGTCGCACCTACTGGCGGTCTCCCGCTTTCGGATTGCAGCTACGGAGTGTTCTTCGCGCAGACTCTGGTACGGGGTTTCCACTGTCTCCCGCTCACTGAAACGGAACTTCTGCGGTACTTTTCTCCATCAACGCCGTTGTCGATGTTGGGTTTTGGCATCAATTCTTGATTGATGTTAGCAGTTTATCACCGAAGGGGCGTCCCTGTCAACGTCAAATTCGCCAAAATCCAGAGGAATTACCTTGCAATTTTTCCGTATGTCATGGGCAAATCCACGAAAGAAAGCCACGGAACAGCGACAACTGTCGCCGTTCCGTGGCTTTTCTGCAAGTTACAGGTTGATCTCCGGCTTTTCGTCGGAGGCGCCCTCCAGCAGGGGCCGCACCTGAGCCAGGAACGCGTCCACCTGGGCGGGGCACCGGCCGATGTACAGCTTCGGGTCCAGCACGGCCTCCATCTCCGCCTCGGTCATGCCGAAGGCAGACTCCGCCGCCAGACGGTGGAGCAGGTCGCACTTCTCGCCCTCCTTCATTTTGGCCGTGGCAGCCATGGAGCAGGTGCGGATGATCTCATGCAGCTCCTGGCGGTTGCCGCCCCGTTTGACGCCCTCCATCATCAGGTTCTCGGTGGCGATGAAGGGCAGGTACTCCCGGCAAGTGGCCTCCACCACTTTCTCGTTCACATGGAGGCCGTCGGTGACGTTCTGGGCCAGCCGCAGGATGGCGTCGGCGCAGAGGAAGCCCTCCGGCATGGAGATGCGGCGGTTGGCGGAGTCGTCCAGGGTCCGCTCCATCCACTGGACGGAGGCGGTCATGGGGGCGTTCATGGCGTCGGCCATGAGATAGCGGCTGAGAGAGCAGATACGCTCGGACCGCATGGGGTTCCGCTTGTAGGCCATGGCGCTGGAGCCGATCTGGTTCTTCTCGAAGGGCTCCTCCACCTGCCGGTCATGCTGCAGCAGACGGATGTCGTTGGCCATGCGGTAGCAGCTCTGGGCGATGGAGCTGAGAACGTTCAGGATGCGGCTGTCCGCCTTCCGGGGATAGGTCTGGCCGCAGACGGGGAAGCACTTGTCGAAGCCGAACTCGGCGGCGATCTGGCGGTTCATCTCGTCGATCTTCTCACCGTCGCCCTCGAACAGGTCCACGAAGCTGGCCTCGGTGCCGGTGGTGCCCCGGCAGCCCAGGAACTTCATGTTCTCCAGCACGAAGTCCAGCTCCTCCAGATCGGACAGGAAGTCCTGCATCCAGAGGGTGGCCCGCTTGCCCACCGTCACCAGCTGGGCGGGCTGATAGTGGGTGTAGCCCAGGGTGGGCATGGCCTTGTACTGCTCCGCGAACTTGGAGAGGTTGGCCAGCACCGCCAGCAGCTCGCCCCGGAGATACCGCAGGCCCTCCCGGTAGATCACCAGGTCCGCGTTGTCGGTGACGTAGCAGGAAGTGGCGCCCAAGTGGATGATGCCGGCGGCGGAGGGAGCGGCCTTGCCGTAGGTGTAGACGTGGGCCATGACGTCGTGGCGGACCTCCTTTTCCCGGGCGGCGGCCATGTCATAGTCGATGTCGGTGATATGGGCGGCCAGCTCGTCCACCTGCTCCTGGGAGACGGGGAGGCCCAGATTGTGCTCCGCCCGGGCCAGGGCCACCCACAGCCGCCGCCAGGTCTGGATGCGCATGTCGGCGGAGAACAGGTGCAGCATGAAATCAGAGGCGTATCGGGACGCCAGGGGGGATTCGTAACGGTCTTTGGACATAGGAAAACCTCCAAAAGAGAAAATTAAGGGTCTCCCCCGGCGGGACCGCCGCGGAGAGGTCCGGAAATGACGTTCAGAAAACGGTGGTGAAAAAACTCCCCAGCAGCTTCAATCCGTAAAAGATCACCACACAGCCGCAGATCCGGTTGATCCACAGCAGGATCCTGGGGGTAAACCGTGCGGAGAACAGGGAGATGCCCAGCGTGACGCCCAAAAACCACAGGCAGGAGGCGGACGCCACGCCGCAGATGAAGCGGAGCCCTCCGGCGGCGCTGAGGGAGGCGTGGAAGGCCCCCAGCATCAGCGTTCCGTCCAGAACGGCCTGGGGATTGAACCATGTGACCACGCAAGCGGTGCCCACCGCCCGCAGGAAGGAACCCTCCGTCTTTCCGGCGGCCAGCGCCTCCTCCCTGGACCGCAGCAGGCCGATGCCGATGTGCAGCACCACCAGACTGCCCGCGCCCAGAAGCAGCAGCCGCAGCCAGGGCAGGCGGTCCATCAGAAAGCCCGCGCCGAAAAAGCATGCAAGGGCCAGGGAGACATCAAAGAAGATCACCGCCAGTGCCGTGGTGACAGCCCGCCGCCGGGGTGCGGTCAGGGCGGTGTTGATGACAAACAGGTTCTGCAGCCCGATGGGGGCCACATACGCAAGGCCCATGGTGAGACCGGTCAAATATTCCATAACGACAAAAAGCAGCTCGTCAGCAGCAGTCAACAGGGTCGAACGGGAAAGCGGCTCTCCCGTGATGACGCGGGAGAGCCGAAAAATTCAGGTCAGCGCAGAATGATGGAATCCCGCTCGGGACCCACGGACACGTAGGTGATGGGGCAGCCGATGGCCTTCTCCACCAGCAGCACATAGTCCTGGGCCTCCTTGGGCAGGTCCTCCCACTTCCGGACGCCGGAGATGTCGCACTTCCAGCCGGGGACGGTCTCCACCACCGGCTTGGCGTCGGCCAGCACGGCGGGGAAGGGGAACTCGTCGGTACGCTGGCCGTTCAGCTCGTAGTGGGCGCAGATGGGGATCTCGTCCATGTAGCTCAGCACGTCCAGCTTGGTGAGGGCGATGTCCGTGGCGCCCTGGCACTCCACGCCGTAGCGGGTGGCCACCAGGTCGATGGGACCCACGCGGCGGGGACGTCCGGTCTTGGCGCCGTACTCGCCGCCGGCCTCCCGGAGCTTCTCCGCCTCCTCGCCGAACCACTCGCAGGTGAAGGGGCCCTCGCCCACGCAGGAGGAGTAGGCCTTCACCACGCCCACGATCTTGTCCAGCTTCGCGGCGGGCAGACCGGAGCCCACAGGCGCGTAGGAGGCGATGGGATTGGAGGAGGTGGTGTAGGGATAGATGCCGTAGTCCAGGTCCCGCAGGGAGCCCAGCTGGGCCTCGAACAGCAGGCGCTTTCCCTCGCGCTGAGCGTCCCGCAGATAGGCGGTGGTGTTGCACACGAAGGGTTTGATCTTCTCGCCGTAGTTCTCGAACCAGGCCAGCATCTCGTCCATGGTGTAGCCCTTGGCGCCGTAGACCTTCTGGAGGGTCAGGTTCTTCCACTCCAGAATGTCCGCCAGATGCTCCTTCAGATGCTCGGGATACAGCAGCTCACCGGCCTGGATGGTCTTCTTCTGGAACTTGTCGGAATAGAAGGGCGCGATGCCCTGCTTGGTGGAGCCGTACTTCTTGTCCGCCAGACGGGCCTCCTCCAGGCCGTCCAGTTCCCGGTGCCAGGGCAGCAGCAGAGAGGCCCGGTCGCTGATCTTCAGGTTGTCCGGCGTGATGGCCACGCCCTTGGAGCGGATGTCCTCCACTTCGACCCACAGATTTTCCGGGTCCAGCGCCACGCCGTTGCCCAGGATGTTCACCACACCCGGACGGAAGATGCCGGAGGGCAGCAGATGCAGGGCGAACTTGCCGAATTCATTCACCACCGTATGGCCGGCGTTGCCGCCGCCCTGATAGCGGATGACCACATCGTAGTCCTGGGTCAGCAGGTCCACCATGCGGCCCTTTCCCTCGTCGCCCCAGTTGATACCAACGATCGCGCAGTTAGACATAATGAAAAACCTCCCGGTTTTATATGATTCCAGTTTCAGGGCCCGATGCCGTCAGGCACCAAACCTTAAATATTATATCGGGGCTTTTTCCATAAGTAAAGCACAAAATTATAATATTCATGATAATTTTTTCTAATAGTCTTCTGCAAATTGTCTCTTTTGAAAATACCGGGAACGGCTTTCCAAAATCGGCGGGGCATGGTATACTTTTCCCGGAACGGTAAAACCGAGAGAACTGATAAAATAGACAGAGGGGCAAAATATATGGGCAGTATTGGATTTGACAATCAGAAATATCTCACCATGCAGTCGGAGCAGATCCGGCAGCGCATCGGCCAGTTCGGCGGCAAGCTGTATCTGGAGTTCGGCGGCAAGCTGTTTGACGACTATCACGCCTCCCGGGTGCTGCCGGGCTTCGAGCCGGACAGCAAGATGCGGATGCTGCTGAAGCTGAAGGAGGACGTGGAGATCGTCATCGCCATCAACGCCGGGGACATCGAGAAGAACAAGGTCCGGGGCGACCTGGGCATCCCCTACGACGAGGACGTGCTGCGACTCATTGATGTGTTCCGGAGCCTGGGGCTGTATGTGGGCAGCGTGGTGCTGACCCGGTACACCGGACAGGCCGCCGCGGACGCCTTCCATCAGCGGCTGACGTCCCTAGGCATCCGCTGCTATCACCACTATCCCATCGCGGGATATCCCTCCAACGTGGCCCATATCGTCAGCGACGACGGCCTGGGGAAAAACGACTATATCGAGACCTCCCACTCCCTGGTGGTGGTGACAGCCCCCGGCCCCGGCAGCGGCAAGATGGCCACCTGCCTGTCCCAGCTCTACCATGAGCACAAGCGGGGCGTCACCGCCGGATACGCCAAGTTCGAGACCTTCCCCATCTGGAACCTGCCCCTGAAGCACCCGGTGAATCTGGCCTACGAGGCCGCCACGGCGGATCTGAACGACGTGAACATGATCGACCCCTTCCACCTGGAGGCCTACGGCAAGACCGCCGTGAACTACAACCGGGACGTGGAGATCTTCCCGGTGCTCAACGCCATCTTTGAGAAGATCCAGGGGAAGTCCCCCTACCGCTCCCCCACGGACATGGGCGTCAACATGGCCGGCAACTGCATCGTGGACGACGAGGTCTGCCGCGCCGCCTCCCGGCAGGAGATCCTGCGGCGGTACTACACCGCCTGCGGCGACCGGCTCACCGGCAAGTGCACCGACGAGACGGTGCGGAAGCTGGAGCTGGTGATGCGTCAGGCCGGCGTCACGCCGGACATCTGCCCGGCGGTGGCGGCGTCCCTCCAAAAGGCGGAGGCCACCGGCGGCCCCGCCGGCGCCATGGTCCTGCCGGACGGCCGTCTCATCACCGGCAAGACCTCCGACACGCTGGGCGCGGCGTCCGCCCTGCTGCTGAACGCCCTGAAGGCCCTGGGCGGCATCGGCGACCAGTTTGAGCTGATCTCCGCCCAGGCGCTGGAGCCGGTGTGCCGGCTGAAGACCCAGTACCTGGGCCACAAGAACCCCCGGCTCCACACCGACGAGGTGCTGATGGCCCTGGCAGTCTCCGCCCTGACCAATCCCCTGGCGGAACGGGCCCAGGAGCAGCTGCCCCATCTCCGGGGCGCGGACGCCCACTTCACCGTCATGCTCTCCGAGGTGGACCGCAAGCTGCTGAAGCGGCTGGGCGTCAACGTCACCTGTGAACCCAGGTATGAGACCAAGGCACTGTATCACAAGTGACCGTTCCGGGTGGTGTGCCCGGTGCTGTAATACGCAGAGGAAAGAGGGAGACTTATGAAATCCAAGGAAACGCGCACCTATTCCAGCCCTTACGAGTTTGAGGGCCGCATTCCCCTGAAGTACGCCATCCCCCTGGGCATCCAGCACGTGCTGGCCATGTTTGTGGGCAATCTGACGCCGCTGATCATCATTTGCGGTGCCTGCGGCATCATCGCCGATGAACCGGCACTGTATGTGACGCTGCTCCAGAACGCCATGCTGGTGGCGGGTCTGGTGACCCTGGTGCAGTTGTACGCCATCGGCCCCATCGGCGGCAAGGTCCCCATCATCATGGGCACCAGTTCCGGCTTCCTGGGCGTTATGAAGAGCGTGGCCACCACCATGGGCGGCGGCGTCATCGCCTACGGTGCCGTGCTGGGCGCATCCATCGTTGGCGGCCTGTTTGAGACGGTGCTGGGCTTCTTCATCAAGCCCCTGCGGAAGCTCTTCCCCCCGGTGGTCACCGGCACCGTGGTGCTGGCCATCGGCCTGAGCCTGATCTCCGTGGGCGTCAACTCCTTCGCCGGCGGCTCCGGCGCCAAGGACTTCGGCTCTCTGGAAAACCTGGCCATTGCCGCCGCCGTGCTGGTGGTCATCGTGGTGCTGAAGCACTTCACCAAGGGCATCACCTCCACGTCCTCCATTCTGTTCGGCATCATCTTCGGCTACATCCTGTGCGCCATTCTGGGCGCCGCCCTGCCCCACACCGCCATCAACGCCGAGGGCGTGGAGTACACCAAGGCCTGGGTGCTGAACTGGTCCAAGATCGCTGACTCCGCCTGGTTCTCCATTCCGGCCCTGCTGCCGGTGAAGCCAGTGTTTGACATGGCGGCCATCATCCCCATCTGCATCATGTTCATCGTCACCGCTGTGGAGACGGTGGGCGACACCGCCGGCTGCATCGAGGGCGGCATGGGCCGTGAGGCCACGGACAAGGAGCTGTCCGGCGCCGTCACCTGCGACGGCCTGGGCTCCTCCTTCGCGGCCCTGTTCGGCGTCCTGCCCAACACCTCCTTCTCCCAGAACGTGGGCCTGGTGGCCATGACCAAGGTGGTCAACCGCTTCGCCCTGGCCATGGGCGCCATCTTCCTGGTGCTGTGCGGCCTCAGCCCCAAGCTGGCCGCTGTGGTGTCCATTATGCCCCAGCCCGTCCTGGGCGGTGCCGCCGTGATGATGTTCTCCTCCATCGCCATCTCCGGCATCCAGCTCATCACCAAGCACGGCGTCACCAGCCGGGTCATCACCATCGTCTCCGTGGCCCTGGGCGTGGGCTACGGCCTGGGCGCCACCCCCGGGGCCATCGCCGGCCTGGGCGCCAATGTGAATCTGGTGTTCGGCGGCAGCGGCATCGTGCCCGCCGCCCTGCTGGCCATCGTGCTGAACGTCCTGATCCCCAAGGGCCGCGACGACTACGCCGCCGAGGAGGCCGCCGCCCACATGGCGGAACTGCGGGCCCAGAAAGAGGCGGAGTGGGAATCCTCCGGCAAGTGATCCGCGGACTGACGGAGAACCGCTGACAGCATCAGCAGAGGAGGGGGCGCTGCCCCCTCCTCTCAGGCTGTCGAAAAAGTCCATTGGACTTTTTCAACAGCCTTCATAATGCCTCGCTTTTCTGCCCGCGCATCGGGCCGAAAAGCTGCCGCTGCGCGGCGCAAACGCCTGCTGGCACAGGCTTTTTGCAGGCATTCGATCCAATACGAGGGGGCTCCCGCCCCCTCGTACTCCCCCTGCAAAAAAAGACTCTTTTCCTTCAGGCAGGGTTTTTCGACAAGCTGAGAGGAGGGGGCGCTGCCCCCTCCTCTTTATCTTTCGGATCAGAGCGTCCTCTCCGACCGCTCCGTCTT
The DNA here is from genome assembly GCF_052065175.1 of Dysosmobacter sp. HCP28S3_G4. Lineage (NCBI taxonomy): Bacteria > Bacillati > Bacillota > Clostridia > Eubacteriales > Oscillospiraceae > Dysosmobacter > Dysosmobacter sp. HCP28S3_G4. Next base: position 37,500 of record NZ_JBQHUP010000008.1, read on the forward strand.
CTGTTTTGCGAAAAGAGATATTCGTTCAGTTTCAGCTTGACATTTCCGCGCTCCCGATGTCACAATACTGACACCGGGAGCTGCTTTTATCCCAGTCAATCATCCCCGCTTCCGGAGAAAGGAACTCCTATGGACCCGATCATTGCACAACTGGCACAGGAACTGAACAAGCAGCCCCAGCACGTGGAGAACGTGGTGCGGCTGCTGGACGAGGGAAACACCATCCCCTTTATCGCCCGCTACCGCAAGGAGCTGCACGGTGCCATGGACGACACCGCCCTCCGGACGCTGGAGGAGCGGCTCCAGCACCTCCGGGGCCTCTGTGACCGGCGGGAGGCTGTGAAAAAATCCATCGAGGAACAGGGCAAGTTGACGCCGGAGCTGTCCGCCGCCATCGACGGTGCCCAGACCCTGGCGGAGGTGGAGGACCTGTACCGCCCCTACAAACAAAAGCGCCGGACCCGGGCCACCATCGCAAAGGAGAAGGGCCTGGAGCCGCTGGCGGACATTCTGTTTGCCCAAGGGCCCGACTGCCCGGAGCCCCTGGAGGAGGCAGGGAAGTATATTGATCCGGAGAAGGGCATGGAGACGGCGGAGGACGCCCTGGCTGGGGCGTCGGACATCATCGCCGAGCGGATCAGCGACGACGCGGAGCTGCGGAAAAAGCTCCGGGAGCTGCTGATGGACCACGCGGACCTCCGCTCCGAGGCCGCCACCGACGAGGACACCGTGTACCGGCTGTACTACGACTTCACCCAGCCCGTGCGGAAGCTCCAGGGCCATCAGGTTCTGGCCATCAACCGGGGTGAGAAGGAGGAGAAGCTGAAGGTCTCCGTCGTCATCGACCGGGAGCTGGCCCTGCGGACCGTCCGGCGGGCGGTGGTGCTGCCCGGCAGCCGGGCCATGGAGTTCGTCAAGGCCGCGGCGGAGGACGCCTACGACCGCCTGCTGTTCCCCTCTCTGGAGCGGGAGGTGCGGAACACCCTGACGGATACCGCCAACGAGGGTGCCATCGGCCAGTTCGCCCTGAACCTCCGTCCCCTGCTGATGCAGCCGCCGGTGAAGGGAAAGGTCACCATGGGCCTGGACCCCGGCTACCGCATGGGCTGCAAGGTGGCGGTAGTGGACGGCACCGGCAAGGTGCTGGATACCGCCGTGGTCTATCCCACCTACGGCGAGCGGCAGAAAAACGAGGCCATCGCCGCCCTGGCGAAGCTCATCAAAAAGCACGGCGTGGAACACATTGCCATCGGCAACGGCACTGCCAGCCGGGAGACGGAACAAATGGCCGTGGAGCTGATCCATCAGCTGGGCGCCCAGGGCATCGCCGTCAGCTATATGATCGTCTCCGAGGCCGGGGCGTCGGTGTACTCCGCATCGAAGCTGGCGGCGGAGGAATTTCCCCAGTACGACGTGAACCTGCGCTCTGCCGTGTCCATCGCCCGGCGGCTCCAGGATCCGCTGGCGGAGCTGGTGAAGATCGAGCCAAAGGCCATCGGCGTGGGCCAGTATCAGCACGACATGCCCCCCAAGCGGCTGGACGAGGCCCTCGGCGGCGTGGTGGAGGACTGTGTCAACGCCGTGGGCGTGGATGTGAACACGGCGTCGCCGTCTCTGCTGACCTACGTGGCGGGCTTGAACGGCACCACGGCCAAAAACGTGGTGAAATACCGGGAGGAAAACGGCGCCTTCACCAGCCGGAAGCAGATTTTAAAAGTACCCAAGCTGGGTCCCAAGGCCTTTGAGCAGTGCGCCGGCTTCCTGCGGGTTCCGGAGAGCAAGTCTGTGCTGGACAACACCGCCGTCCATCCCGAGAGCTATGCCGCGGCGGAAAAGCTGCTGGCCCTCACCGGCCACTCTCTGGCGGACGTGGCGGCGGGCGCCATTGCCGACCTGCCGCAGAAGGTAAAGGCCATGGGCTGGGACCGGGCCGCGGAGGCCTGCGGCGTGGGTGAGCCCACCCTGCGGGACATCGCGGCGGAGCTGCTGAAGCCGGGACGGGACGTCCGGGACGACCTGCCCAAGCCCATCCTCCGGACGGACGTGCTGGAGATGAAGGACCTAAAGCCCGGCATGGTGCTGACGGGCACCGTGCGGAATGTCATCGACTTCGGCGTGTTCGTGGACATCGGCGTCCATCAGGACGGTCTGGTCCACATCTCCCAGGTGGCGGACAGGTTCATCCGACATCCCTCCGAGGTGGTGTCCGTGGGAGACATCGTGAAGGTCGTGGTGCTGGACGTGGACGAGAAGAAAAAGCGCATCAGCCTGTCCATGCGGCAGGCAAAGTGAGGAGATCCCGATCAGGGACAGAACAGGAGGCTTTCATATGATCCTTTCTATCGACGAGGTCAACGACATCCTGGACGAAATGGCGGAGGGCTTTCCGGAAGTGCTGTTCAACGGGCTCAACGGAGGGATCAATCTGCTGGAGGAGGCGGTGCCGGACCCGGAATTTCCCGAGGGGGAGATGTATTTTCTGGGGGAGTACTGCGACGACCTGCTGGGGAACTACGTCAATCTCTACTACGGCTCCTTTGCCGCCCTGGCGGAGAAGGAGGACTGGGACCGGGACACCTGGCTGGAGGAGCTGCGCACCACTCTGGCCCATGAGCTGACCCATCACATGGAGAACCGGGGCGGCACCCACGCTCTGGACGACCGGGACGCGGAGGAGCTGGAGGAATTCCGCCGGGAGTACGGGCTGGAGCCGTGAACACCGCATGATCTCTGCAAAAACGCACCGGCTGCACGAAGCAGCCGGTGCGTCTTCTCATACTATTCTCCCATTAAAATAGGATATTTTAATGGGAGCCGCCGCGCTCCGCGCGTCGGCGCGTCTCATAGATAAGGTACAATAAGGGACCTGTTGACGGCACCGTCTCATAAGAATCCAACGCGCCGTTGGCGCTATAAAAATAAGACAAATGTCTTATTTTTAATGGATTCTAGTATCATATGCTCACAGATTGAACCGCCGCCGGGCCTCCTCCCGGAGGGCGGGCACCCGCCGGACGATCCGCAGGGGGATGATGAGGCCCACGCAGACCACCAGCACCGCCAGCGACCATCCCGGCTCCCACACGCCCCGGAGATAGCGGTCCACGGCGAATTCCACGCCCAATGTCAGCAGGCCCGCCGCGCCGATGCACAGCGCCATGGACGACAAAATGGACCGCCGTCCGCCCCGGAGGAGAAAGCTCAGCACAAACACCACTCCGCAGGCCCAGCCCAGGATAGGCAGAGCCAGCCCCCGGAACCAGACGCCGCCGTTCAGGTCGATGGAGATGAGCCAGACGTAGACGCCGATGGCCGCCACGTCGAAGGTCAGCTTGAAAAAGATGGGCAGCCGCCGGGCCAGCATGGGCAGTACGAACCAGATCCACAGCATCACCGCCGCGCCGATGACGTACAGCGACCAGGGCCGCCGGGTGGGCAGCAGCAGATTCAGCAGCCCGCAGCACACGGACACCGAGGCCAGCATGGCGGTCAGCAGGATCACGGCCTCCCGCTTGGACGCCGGACGGACCTCCGCCGGCTTGGTGGGGAAGTAGGACGGCGATGCCGGGTCCGGCTTCCACGCCGGCGTCCCGCACAGGGGACAGACCGCCGTGCCGGGGTCCAGCTCCACGCCGCAGTTCACACAGTAGGACATAAAACGCTCCTTTGCTCGCTGATGATCAGCGGTTGCTCTCCACCCGCACGGGGATTCCCTCCCGTACCAGAAAGCGGAAGAACTCCCGCTCCGTGTCGGTCTCCGCCTGGGTCCCGGCGAAGGTGATCTCCATGGTGTCCCCATAGCTGATGGAGGCGCAGTGGCACCGGGGTACCGTGGCCTGGCCCAGGATCACCTCCATGCCTTCGATGTGAGGCTCCATGGCGGCGGGCACGGTGAACACGCCGGGATTCGTGTAGGTACAGGAATAGGGCCGCACACCCAGCAGGCGGTAGTTCAGCGCCATCACCGGATTCTTCAGGAACACCGGAATGAGCTGGAGCGCCAGCTTCCGGGTGAACCGGACGTTTCCGGTGAAGGCGGCCTGCAATTCCTGGCGGTTGACGTGCAGTTTCATGAAGTGCCGGACCTGGGAGACAATCTCCGGAAAGGTGTAGTCCCCCATGGCCGGGTCCACATAGGGCCGCACCGTGGTGATGAAGTTCCGCAGCGTCTCCGAGGGGAAATAGGCCCGGAGATTGATGGGCACCGCCAGCGCCACCGGCTTTTCCCGGTGGGGCCGCTCCCGGTGCTGCCGCTCCAGGATCACCTGGATCAGCACGGCGGCCAGATATTCCGTGATGGATGCGCCGTACCGCCGGGCCTGCTCCTTCAGCCTGTCCAGGGGCACGAAGCCCATGGTGACGTGAAAAGTGTAAAACGGCTCCGGTGTGCCGGTGTTCTGATAGGCTTTGGGCAGCCGCCGCAGACCCAGGGCGTGTTTCCCGGCGTACCGGGCATAGGCGTCCTCCAGTTCCTGCGGGCGGGGCGGCTCCGTCACATCCAGCACACCCTCTCCCGGCGGGACATCCACCCCCAGCTGCCGGAGGTATTCCGCCAGCAGCGTCCGGAAGAACACCATGGCCCCCGCGCCGTCGGACAGGGCGTGGAACACTTCGATGGAGATGCGGCTGCGATAGTAGTAAAACCGCACCAGCCAGCCGTTGTCCTCCCGAAACCGGATGGGCTGGCAGGGGTCGGAGACATCCTCTTTCAGAAACGGCCCCGGCGCGGTGTTGGGCTCCAGATAGTACCAGAACGCCCCACGCCGGATGCGGACCGCAAAGCCGGGGAACCGGGGCATCACCCGTTCAATGGCACTTTGCAGCGCCGCCGGGCGGACAGGCTCCGCCATCAGGGCGGAAAAACGGTAGATGGCCGAGTACTCCTCCCTCTGCAAGGCGGAGTAGAGGATCCCCGCGTTATCCAGTCTGTACCAGCGGCTTCCCGCTTTTGCCATGTCCGTCCCCCCTCGCTTCCCGTCTTTAAAGTCCCGCCGCGAAAGCGGGACATCCTGGCCATGGTATCATTTTACCACAGGCGAATGGGGGATGACAAGGAAAGCCGTCGTAAAGGAAACGGGATCCGCCGCGTCTATTTTGTAATGTCCAGTCCCCGGTCACCCATCTGGACGCTGCCGTCCTGCAAAGAGATGTAAGGCGAAAACTCCGCCGTCTCCGTCTCGTAGGTCAGGCAGATCACCGCGTCCGCGAAAATGTCGCTGACGTTGCACTGGACGATGAAGGGGCGGCAGGCCGCGTCCTCATAGCGCAGCACGGTGTCCATGGTCTCCATGTCGCTCTGGTACAGGCGCAGGGTCATATTCTCATATCTGGGGATAATGAGATAGTAGTCGCCCTGGGAGAGATAGTGGATGGGCGGATCTTCTCCGTCCAGATAGGTCTCCACGTAAAAGGAGAGATCGTCCATCTCTTCATACCCCAGATACGCCGCGGCGTACAGCTGATCGCCGCGGAAGGGGATGGCGCCGGTCCCGCTCTTCTCCGGAACGGGGGCGTTGCCGCACCCCGCCAGCGTCAGGAGACAGAGCAGGGCCGCGGCCAGTGCGATGCATTTCTTCATATGCTACCCCCTATGTCTATATTCTGTACCCATTATAGGATACCGGCCCGTCCGCCGCAAGGCATGCCGGACGGAACGCAGGCATTTCTTTTCTTTTTCCCGGATCTGTGTTATCATAATACCCACCATCTCACACCGATGCTGACAGGAGGTCCCATGGACAAGCTGCGGATAACACGAAAAAAGAAGCTGGAGTCGGAGAGTCCCCGGCTGGACCCGCTGATGCGGGCGCTGAAGGCCCTCCACAGCGCCGGTTCGCCGGATACCATGGACCCGGAGGAGCTGGAGCGCCAGCGGCGGAACCAGGAGCTTCTGGGCCGTCTCACCGCGCCCATGGCCGGCATGGACTGGGAGGAGTTCTCCCTCTCCGGGATACCCGCCGCCTGGACCCGGTTGAAGACGCCCCACGGCGGCCGCCATGCCATCTTATACTGTCACGGCGGCGGCTATACCAGCGGCAATCTGGGCTACTCCCGGGTGCTGTCCTCCAAGCTGGCCCACGTCACCGGCTACGACGTGCTGAGCTTTGAGTACCGTCTGGCCCCGGAATTTCCCTATCCGGCGGCGGTAGAGGACGCCCTGCAGGCCTGGGACCACCTGATGCTCCATGGCTACGGCGCCCGGGATATCGTTCTGGCGGGAGATTCCGCCGGAGGCAATCTGGCGCTGGTGCTGTGCCACCGGCTGAAGACCGCCGGACGCCGCCTGCCCTCCGCTCTGGTGCTGATGTCCCCCTGGACGGACATGACCATGTCCGGTGCGTCCTACCGGGAGCGGGCGGAGCTGGACCCCATGCTGACGCCGGAGTATATCGCGGCGGTGCGGGCGGCCTACGCCGGCGCCCATGATCTGCGCTCGCCGGACCTGTCGCCCCTGTTCGCCGATCTCAGCCACTTCCCGCCCACCCTCATTCAGGCGGGCGACCATGAGATCCTGTACTCCGACGCCGAGTCCCTCTACAAGGCCATGACGCGGCAGGAGGTCCCCTGCCGTCTGGAGGTCAGTGAGGGGATGTGGCACGTGTTCCAGATGTTCCCCACCAAAAAATCCAGCGCCGCCATGCAGAGCATTGCCCGCTTCCTGCTGGAGCGGTGATCCGGAAAGCCGTGTCTCCCACGGCTTTCTTTTTCCGAGGTCCGCCATGACAAAATCCGAGTGTCTGAAAACCTATTTCGGCTACGACGCCTTCCGCCCCGGCCAGGAGGCCGTGGTGAACACCCTGCTGGAGGGCCGGGACGTGCTGAACATCATGCCCACCGGCGGCGGGAAGTCCATCTGCTATCAGGTCCCGGCGCTGCTGCTGCCGGGGATCACGCTGGTGGTGTCCCCGCTGGTGTCCCTGATGCGGGATCAGGTGACAGCGTTGGTGCAGTCCGGCGTCCCCGCCGCCTTTCTCAACAGCTCCCTGACCTACCGCCAGTATCAGCTGGCCCTGAGCCGGGCCAGGGACGGGTGGTACCGGATCATCTACATCGCGCCGGAGCGGCTGGCCTCCCCGGCCTTTCAGGAGCTGGCCCGTTCCCTGACCATCTCCATGGTGGCGGTGGACGAGGCCCACTGCATCTCCCAGTGGGGCCAGGACTTCCGCCCCGCCTATCTGGACATTCCCGCCTTTCTGGACAGTCTGCCCCGGCGCCCCGTGGTGGGGGCCTTTACCGCCACCGCCACCCCCAGGGTCCGGGAGGACATCCAGCGCCTGCTGAAGCTCCGGGACCCCTTCGTCCAGGTGACGGGCTTCGACCGGGAGAATCTGTACTTCGAGGTCCGCCAGCCGGAGATGAAGCGTCCCGCCCTGCTCCAGGCGGTGCGGGAGCATCGGGGGGAGTGCGGCATCGTCTACTGCTCCACCCGGAAGAACGTGGAGGAGGTCTGCGATTTCCTCCGGGAGGAGGGCCTGGCCGTCACCCGCTACCACGCCGGACTGGAGGCGGAGGAGCGGCGGCGGAACCAGGAGGACTTCCTCTTCGGCCGCGCCCAGGTGATGGTGGCCACCAACGCCTTCGGCATGGGCATCGACAAGTCCGACGTGCGGTACGTCATCCACTACAACATGCCCAAGGACCTGGAGAGCTATTATCAGGAGGCCGGCCGGGCGGGCCGGGACGGCGCTCCCGCGTCCTGCATCCTGCTGTACAGCCGCCAGGACGTCCACACAAACCAGTTCCTCATTGAGCACAGCGAACCGGCGGAGGGCGTGGACCCGGAGACCGCGGCGGCGCTGCGGGAACGGGATATGGAGCGGCTGAAGCAGATGACCTTTTACTCCCGCACCCGAAACTGCCTGCGGCAGTTCATCCTCCAATACTTCGGCGAACACGCCCCGGGCTACTGCGGCAACTGCTACAACTGTCTCCACAACTTCGAGGAGCAGGACATCAGCCCCCAGGCCCGGACCATCCTGCGCTGCGTCGCGGACACCGGACAGCACTTCGGCATCAGTCTCATCGCCGCCGTTCTCAGCGGCAGCGAGGACCAGCGTGTGCAGCGCTACCGCCTGGACCGGGAGCCCACCTACGGCGTCCTGTCGGGACTGACCCAGCGGGAGCTTCAGGAGCGCATCCGCTTTCTCATCGACGAGGATATTCTAGCGGTAACGGAGGGGCAGTATCCCATTCTGAAGCTCACCGCCAAAGCAAAGGATCTCCTGGAGGGGGAGGGGACGGTGCGGATGAAGGTGGCCCAGAAGGCCCCGGCCCGGACGCCGGAGAAGCCAAAGGCCGCCTTCGTGAAGCTGGACGCGGACCAGATGGGCCTGCTGGAGCGGCTGAAAGCCGTCCGGGCGGCGCTGGCCCGCCAGCAGGGCGTTCCGGCCTTCGTCATCTTCAGCGACAAGACATTGCGGGAGATGGCGGCGCTTCTGCCCCGGAGCCGTCAGGAGCTGATGAACGTCAGCGGCATCGGCGACTACAAGGCGGACAAATACGGTGGCGCCTTTCTAGAGGTCATCCGGGAATTTCTGGGATAAAATCAGCGGTCCCCTGTCTGTGACAGGGGACCGCTCAGGCTGTCGAAAAAGTCCATAGACTTTTCCGACAGCCTGACTAATGTCTCGATTTTCGGACCGCTATGCGGTCCGAAAATCTGCCGCTGTGCGGCGCAAACGCCTGCTAACGCAGGCTTTTTGCAGACATTTGATTCAATACGAAGGGGCTCCCGCCCCCTCGTACTCCCCCTGCAAAAAAGAACTTCTTTCCTTCAAACAGAGGATTTTCGACAAGCTGAGCGGCCCCCTGTCTGTGACAGGGGACCGCTGTTCATCTCTCAAGCTCTCTTTTTTCTGGCGGAGGCCGCTGGGATATTCAGCTCACCCCGGTACTTGGCCACGGTCCGCCGGGAGATCTCAATGCCAACGCCGGAGAGGGCTGTCCGCAGCGCCTCATCCGACAGGGGATGGGCCGGGTCCTCCACCTCCACGAACCGCCGCAACTGCTGCCGGGCCGTCTCCACGGAGACGTTCTCGCCCTGGGCGGTGCGCAGCGCCGTGGTGAACAGGCTCCGCAGGGCCAGGGGTTTTCCCTGGAACTGGATGTACTTATCCCGTACCGCCCGGCTGACCGTGGAGGTACTGAGGTCCAGCTCCTCCGCCATCTGGCTCATGGTCATGGGCCGCAGCGCCGCGCCCTCCAGGAAATAGTCCCGCTGGTACTGCACCACCGCGGTCAGCAGCCGGGAGATGGTCTCCGCCCGGTCCCTGACCATGCCCATCAGCCCCTTGGCCTCTGTGAGCTTTTCCTTCAGATAGGGTTGGGCGTCCGGGCAGTCCCGCCGGTTCATCATGGCGCAGTACTCCTCGTTCAGCGCCACATGGGGAATGGCATGCTCGTTCATCTCCACCACCACTCTGCCGTCCTCGCAGCGGATGGACGCCTCCGGAACGATGTAGGCGGATTGGGTCCCCGTATCGAATCCCCGGGAAGGAATGGGATTCAGCTCCCGGATCACCTCCGCCGCGCGCTTCGCCTCCGACGGCTTCACCTCCAGCAGTTCCGCCAGAGCGGTGTAGTTCTGATCCGCCAGCAGCGGCAGGCCCGACTGCACCAGACGGATGTTCACCTCGTTGAAGGCCGGTCCCTGGGCCAGCTGCAGCAGCAGGCACTCCGACAGGCTCCGGGCCCCCACGCCGGGCGGGTCCAGCAGCTGAACGGCAAACAGGGCCTGCTCCAGGTCGAACAGCGGACGTCCCAGCTCTTCCGCCAGCTCGGAAAGGGAGCAGTCCAGATATCCCGCAGAGTTCAGGCAGCCCACCAGATAGCGGCACAGGGCCAGCTGATCGCCGCTGAGGCCCTTCATCTGGCCCAGCTGCTCCTCCAGATACTCCTGGAAGGACTGGCCCCGGCTGTACAGTCTGGTGAAATCTCCGTCGTCCTCCCGATTTTTTCCGCCCTCCCAGGCAATGCGCTCCCGTACCTCGATGGGCAGATTCTCCTGTCCCTGATCCCGGTCCGCCGGATAGGGCACCCCCAGGGGCATATCCTCTACCTCCAGCAGGGGATTGGAAAGGGCTTCCTCCTGCAGATAGCCGCTCAGTTCCTGGGAGGACATCTGCAAACAATGCAGAGACTGCTGCACGGTCTGGGTCAAAATCAATTTCTGAGCCTGTTCCAGGCGCTGTTCCATCGGCATATATCCACTCCCTCATTCAGCGGTTGAATCCTGCGGAATTTGTCGTAAAAAGTATATCATACTTTTTCTCTTCCGAAAAGTTTTTTCTGTCCGAAACAGCAGCAGGCCCGGGAGAAATCCTCTTCCGGGCCTGCTCGCTCAATTTTGCTCAATACGCCAGAATGGCGTCCCGCACCAGCCGGACGAAGGCCGGACGGTCCACGTCCAGCACCACGAAGGCGTTCTTCTCCGGGAACTCCTTGTCGCTCCACAGATCCGTCACCGTCTTGCCGGTGGTGATGGTGCCCCGGGTCTCCACATAAACCCCAGCCTCCTGTCCCCGGAATATCTCCGGATGCTCCAGAAACAGCACCGGACACACGTCGTGGAGCACCAGTCCAGGATTGCCCCAGTCCTCATGGTATTTCACCAGCTCCCGGGTGCTGTCCCGGAAGAAGCGGCACACCGGCGTGTCGCGTCCGCCGGTCTCCTCCACTTCCGCCCGGGTGAGATACGCTTTTTCCGTCACGTCCAGGCCGCACATCACCACGGGGACGCCGGACTTGAACACCATCTGGGCTGCGTGGGGATCCACATAGATGTTGAACTCCGCCGACGGCGTCACATTTCCCCCCTGGGCAGCGCCGCCCATGATGAGGATGCGCTTCACCAGGTCCTTCAGCTTCGGATATTTTCCAAAAGCGATGGCCAGATTGGTCAGCGGCCCCACGGCCACGATCTCCAGCCTGCCCTCCGCCGCCCGGGCGGCCTGATACAGGGCGTCCCACGCGGCCAGCGGCTGCTCCGGTGCGTCAGAGGGCGGCAGCACCGCGCCGCCCAGGCCGTCCGCGCCGTGGACATAGGCCGCGATCTCCAGTTCCTTGAACAGCGGTCTGTCCGCGCCCCTGAAAACCGGCGCGGCGCTTCCGATAAGACGGCAGACCTTCCGGACGTTGTCGTAGGTGTGGAACAGCTCCACGTTTCCCGCCACGGCGGAGATCCCCACCACCTCCACCGTCTCCAGACGATTCAGCACCAGCAGAGCCGCGGCGTCATCCACGCCCATGTCCGTGTCAAACCATACGGGGATCCTGTTCATACACGCACCTCCCATCCGTCATAGGTCCGGACCGCCTCCACCAGCAGATCCACGAACCCCTGCCGGTCCACATCCATCAGGCACCGGGCGTTGGGGGCATGGCCGGTCTTGCCCCGCAGGTCGCCCACGGTGGCGCCCCGGCAGTATTCGCCCTCGGTCTCCACCTCCACATACAGGTCCTGCATGGTGAACAGCTCCGGATGCAGCAGGGACGCCACGGCGCAGGGATCGTGGAGCGGCGCTCCGGCGTAGCCGATGGAGCGGTGGAACTGGTAGAAGAACTCCAGCCAGTCCGCCACCACCCGGGCCACCTGATTGCCCACCGCCCGGATGCGCTGGAAGTCCTCCGGGAAGATCAGGGCCCGCTCCGTCACGTCCAGGCCCGCCATCTGCACGGGGATGCCGGAGGAGAAGACCGTCCGGGCCGCCTCCGGGTCCACCAGAATGTTGAACTCCGCCGCCGGCGTCCAGTTGCCGTAGGCGATGCCGCCGCCCATGAGGGAGATGCGGCCGATTTTGCTCTTCAGCTCCGGATGGGCCAGCAGCAGCGCCGCCACGTTGGTCTGGGGGCCGGTGGACACGATGGTCACCGGCGACTCGCTCTCCCGCACCGTCCGGGCCATTAGCTCCACGGCGCCCAGGGGAGACAGCTCCATGCCCGGCTCCGGCAGCCTGGGACCGTCCAGGCCCGTCTGGCCGTGGACGTTTCCGGCGGTGATGGGGTCTGCCAGCAGGGGACGGGGCCGTCCCATGGCAATGGGGGCGGTGATGCCCAGCAGGGTGCACACCCGTTGGGCGTTGTACGTGGTCTTTTCAATGGTCTGATTCCCCGCGCAGGAGGTGACGCACCGGATGTCCAGCGCCGGGCTGGCCTTGGCCAGCATCCAGGCGATGGCGTCGTCATGACCGGGGTCGCCGTCCAGCAGAATGGGGATCTTCTTTTCTTCGCTCACACGCGATCTTCCTTTCAAAGAGAGTCAGGGCAGGAACACTGGCAAAACATTTGCCGCCCGGAGCGGGCGGCAAATGGGTAGGAGACACTTACTTGGAGGCCTCCCGCAGGGCGGCCGCGGAGTGCTGGCGCTTGACCTTCATCCGTGCCGCCACGGCGAAGACCACCAGACCCAGGATGGTCACCACGTAGGGGATGGGGGACACCAGGTTGGAGTCAATGCCCCTAGAGGAGATCTTGATGCCCAGCGCCTGGGCGAAGCCGAACACCAGGGCCGCCAGCATGGAGCCCAGCGGCTCTCCGGCGCCCATGGCCTGTGCCGCCAGGGCGATGAAGCCGCGGCCGGACACCATGTCCTGGGACCAGCCCATGGCGTAGTACATGGACATGAACGCGCCGCCGAAGCCGGCCATGGCTCCGGAGAAGCCGATGGCGATATACTTGATCTTCATGACGCTGACGCCCACGGAGGACGCGGCGTTGGGATTCTCACCTACAGAGCGGATGTTCAGGCCCAGGGGTGTCTTGTACAGCAGGACCCAGGTGAGGAACACCAGGAGGAAGGCCAGATATGTCAGGATGCAGTGCCCCGACAGGACGTCGCCGATGACGGGGATGTCCTTGATGATGGGGATGTTCCAGGAGGGGATCTGCAGGTCCTTGGTGATGAGGGAGGTGGTGGAAGCCAGGGCCTTGCCCTCGGTCATCTGGGTGATGACCTTCACCAGGAACAGCGTGCCGCCGGAGCCGATCATGTTGACGGCCACGCCGGTGAGGATGATATCCGTCTTCAGGTTGAAGGCGAAGAAGCCCATCAGCAGGCCCATGATGATGCCCACCAGCAGGGCCAGCAGCAATCCCGCCGCCCAGGAGCCGGTCCAGTAGGCGCACAGGGAGCCGAACAGGGCGGAGATCATCATAATGCCCTCCAGGCCGATGTTGGACACGCCCGCTTTCTCGCCCACCACGGCGCCCAGGGTGGCAAACAGGATGGGCGCGGTGATCCGGAGGATGGAGAAGAAGAAATCCGTGTTGAAGAACATATTACTTCACGCTCCCTTCCGAACCGGCGGCTGCCTCTTTCAGCTTCAGTTCCTCCTGGGTACTCTTGACCACCAGCTTCTGGCGGTAGCCGGACAGGAACTGCTCCGCCGCGAAGAACAGGAAGATCACCGCCTGGAGGATGTCGATGAGCTGGGAGGGAACGCCGGAATAGGTGGACATCAGGCTGCAGCCCTTGTTGAGATAGGCCATGAAGAACGCAGCGAAGGGGACGAACGCGGGGTTGTTGCCCGCCAGGATGGCCACGGTAATGCCGGTCCAACCGTAGCCGGGAAGGGCCATCCAGGAGTAGTTGGTGTAGCGGCCCAGCATCTCGATGCCGCCGCCCATACCGGCCAGAATGCCTCCCAGCACCTGGGACAGGACGATGACCGTGCCCACCTTCATGCCGGAGTACATGGCGAAGTCCTGATTGATGCCGATCATCCGGATGGCGTAGCCCCAGCGGGTGCGGTACATGAACAGAGCCACCAGCACCACCAGCACAATGGCCACGATGAAGCCCCAGGACAGCTTGGAGCCGTTGTTGATCAGCTGGGGAATGGCGGACTGGGGCTGGAAGTCGTGGGTCATGATCTGGCCCTTGCTCTTGTCCGCCAGGAAGCTGTTCAGCGTGTACTTGATCAGGTACATCACCACGTAGTTCATCATCAGGGAGCACACCATCTCGCTGACGCCCAGTTTCACCTTCAGCAGGCCGGGGATCAGCATCATGACGCCTACCGCCGCCGCGCCGATCAGCACCGCCGCGATGGGCAGCACACCGGCGGGAAGGGGGGCGTAGATGGCCACCAGGGCGGTGATGAAGGCGCCCAGCATGATGCCGCCCTCAGCGCCCAGGTTGAACTGATTGGCGGAGAACATGACGCAGGTGGCCAGGCCCGTGAAGATGATGGGGATCATGGCCGCCAGCACATCGCACAGGTTCTTGGTGCTGATGCCGCCCTTGTTCTTGATGGCGGGGCCGATCAGCAGCTGCCGCAGGGCGCCCAGGGTCTGGCTGCCCTTTTCCGCCAGACTGCCGTCGGAACAGATGAAGATCAGCAGGGTGGCCACGGCCAGCGCGATGAAGATGGCCGCCAGACCCCGGACGATGCTGAAGATCAGACTTCTCTTTTTACTCATGGCAAACCCTCCTGATCTGTTCGGGCGTCTGCTGTTTCAGACCCAGCATGTACTCACCCATGATCTCGTCATTCAGGTCCGAGGTGTCCTCGAAGTAGGCGGCGATCCGTCCGGCGTACATCACGATCAGGCTGTCGGACAGCTCCATGACCTCGTTGAGGTCGGCAGAAACCAGCAGCACTGCAATACCGGAGCGGGACAGCTCCACCAGCTTCCGGCGGATGAACTCCGTAGCTCCCACGTCGATGCCGCGGGTGGGCTGGTCGGCAATGATGAGGCAGGGGCTGTTGGAGAATTCCCGGGCCACCACCACCTTCTGGATGTTGCCGCCGGAGAGGTTCTCCACCTTCTGGGCGCCGGATTTGCAGAGGACGGTGTAGTCTTCAATGAGCTGGTCTGCCTCGGCGTGGATGGCCTTCATATCAAACAAGGGACCCTTGTTCAGCCGCTTCGCGCCGCAGCGGTCGGAGATCAGGTTCTCCTCGATGGAGGCCGCGCCGGCGATGCCGTACAGCATCCGGTCCTCCGGCACCAGGGACACGCCCTTCTCCCGGATCTTCCGCTGGCTGAGGCCCAGGATGCTCTCGCCGTTGACCTCCACGGTGCCGGCGTTGGGGGTGTTCAGATGGAACAGCATGTCCACCAGTTCCTTCTGGCCGTTGCCCTCCACGCCGGCGATGCCCAGGATCTCGCCCTTGCGGACGGAGAGGGACACCTTGTCCAGCATTTTCTTGCCCCACTCGTTGACGAACTCCAGATCCCGGATCCGCAGCACCTCGCCGCCGGGCCGGGCCTTCTCCTTCTCCACCTTCAGCACCACGTCACGGCCCACCATCAGGCGGGAGATCTTCTCCGGGTTCTCGTCCTTGGTCTCGTAGACGCCCATGGACTTACCGCCCCGGAGGATGGTCATGCGGTCCGTGATCTCCATGATCTCGTTGAGCTTGTGGGAGATGAAGATGATGGTGTAGCCGTCCTCCTTCAGGTGCAGCAGCTCCTTGAACAGCTCGCTGGTCTCCTGGGTGGTCAGCACGGCGGTGGGCTCGTCCAGGATCAGAATTCTGGCGCCCCGGACCAGGGCCTTCAGGATCTCCACCTTCTGCTTCATGCCCACAGGGATATCCATGACCTTGGCGTTGGGGTCCACGTGGAGGTTGAACCGCTTGGAGTACTCCTCCGTCAGCTCCACGGCCTTCTTCCGGTCGATGAACACGCCCGACTTTCTGGGCACCATGCCCAGCACCATGTTCTCCGCCACGGTGAGGCTGGGCACCAGCATGAAGTGCTGATGCACCATGCCGATCCCCTTGGAGATGGCCACGGTGGGTGAGGTCAGATTCACCTTCTCGCCGTTGACCCAGATCTCGCCGGAGGTGGGCTGCTCCAGGCCGAACAGCATTTTCATCAGGGTGGATTTTCCGGCGCCGTTCTCGCCCATCAGCGCGTGGATCTCGCCCTTGCGGACGGACAGGTCCACGTCCTGGTTGGCGGCGATGCCGTTGGGGTAGACTTTTGTGATCCCCTTCATCTGGACCACATATTCCTCTGCCATATGGGGCTCCCTCCCGTCTCATGATTTATGGAACCGGAGCTGCCGGACAGCTCCTTGTTTTCACATGGAGTAAAGAGGGGGCTGAATACAGCCCCCTCTTTACAGGAAACTCGTAATGAGTTCAGTTTCAGATCCAGTTTTACGGACGGACAGACTCCCGCAGAGCCTCCACGGTGCCGGAGGTATCACCGATGGCAGAGGGGACGGTGACGGTACCATCCAGGATGGCCTGCTGGGCAGTCTCCACGGCGGCCTTGGTGTCATCGGAGGCGTACTTGTCATAGTTCTTGTCGGTGACGATGCCGACGCCGCCCTCGGCGATGCCCAGGTTGATCTCCTGGCCCCAGAACTCATTGCCCTCGTCCCACTGGTCGAAGAACCAGATCAGAGCGTTGCCGATGTTCTTCAGGCCGGAGGTCAGGGTGATGGCAGCCAGATCGGCGGAGAAGGTCAGCTCCTGGTCGGAGTCAACGCCCAGGAACCAGCCCTTGCCGGTCTCCAGAGCGGCCTCGGCGGCGCCGTTGCCGGCGTTGCCCGCCACGCCCCAGATGATGTCGCACTTGTTGTCGTTGATCATGGACAGGCCGTACTCCTTGGCGATGGCGGTATCCACATAGTCATTGGTGTAGCGGGTGTCGATCTTCACATCGGGATTGATGCTCTGGGCGCCCAGGATGAAGCCGTACAGGAAGTCGTTGATAACGGGGCTGTCAACGCCGCCGACGAAGCCCAGAACGGCGTCCGCGTTCATGTTCTCGATGCTGGTGTCGGTGGTCATGCAGGCGGCATAAACGCCCATGATATAGCCCAGGTCGTTCTGCTTGAAGGTCATGTTGACCACGTTGTCGTTGTTGCCCACGTAGGTGTTGTCATCATAGATCAGATACTTCTGGTCGGGGTACTGAGTGGCGACTTCCTTCAGGTAGTCGGGCATCTGATATGTACCGCAGACGATCAGGTCGTACTCACCGGACTCGGAGACCTCGTACAGCGTCTCCAGCCACTTGGGCTGATCCTCATCGGTGCCGCCCATCTCGATGGTGGTCAGCTCGATGCGGCCATCGGCCTTCAGCTGCTCCAGACCGGCCTCGGCGGAGTCAAAGAAGGACTTGTCGCCCAGGTTGCCGTTGACCAGATTGCAGACATTGTAGACCTTTCCGGCCTCACCGGAGCTGGCGGCGGGGGCAGAGGAGCCGGAGCCGCCGGAAGCCGCGGGCGCGGAGGAACCGCCGCTGGAACCGCAGGCCGCCAGGGACATTGTCATTACCACTGCAAGGGCAAGTGCAATTAACTTCTTCACAGGTAAAACCTCCCGAAATGATATCGTCCGGAGCCCTGATTCATTGCAGAGACGCAGGAAGACAGACCCCCAGACTGTAATTATTGTATCCTTTTTCCATTGTCTTGTCAATTTGCCGCAAAATGTTTATCTGTTTTTCACAAAATTATTCAGGTTTTCTCTACAAAGATGCTAGGACTCTGACAGCCCTCCCTCTCACCGGGACCCTCCGCGCCGGTTTTCGCTCTTGACTCCCTCCGGTTTCAGGAATATTCTGAAAGAGAACAAACCGGTGTTTTGGCCATTTATCCCATTGATTCTATACATTCAGGAGGATTTTTCATGGAACGCTATCCCTTCCCGAAAGTTGATCTGCACCTCCACCTGGACGGCTCCATCCTGCCGGAAACCGCCTGGGAACTGGCCTCCGCCCGGGGCGTCCCGGTGCCCGGCGGCTCCGTGGAGGGCTACCGGAACTTCATCCGCACCGCCGCGAACTGCGGCAGCGTCAACGAATACCTGAAGCTCTTTGATCTGCCCCTTCAGATCATGCAGGGCCGGGACAGCATCATCCGCATCACCCGGGAGCTCATTGAGACGCTCTCCGGACAGGGCCTGGCCTATGCGGAGATCCGCTTCGCCCCCCAGCTCCACACCCGGCAGGGCCTGACCCAGCGTCAGGCCGTGGAGGCCGTGCTGGAGGGCCGCCGTCAGGGTCTGGAGCGGTGCCCCGGCATCCGCGTGGGCATCCTCACCTGCATGATGTGCGTGGGACCGGAGACCGCCAACTGGGACGCCAACGCCGAGACCGTGGAGGTCTGCCGGGAATGTCTGGGAAAGGGCGTCGTGGGCCTGGATCTGGCGGGCGGCGAGGGCGTGGTGCCCCTGAAAAACTTCGCCCCGCTATTCCATCGGGCCGCGGAGCTGGGCGTGCCCTTCACCTGCCACGCCGGAGACAGTCAGGGGCCTGACACCGTGCGGGACGCCATGGACTTCGGCGCCCGGCGCATCGGCCACGGCCACCACATCTTCGACGATCCGGACCTTTGCCGCCGGGCCGTTCAGGAGGGCGTCACCCTGGAGATCTGCCCCACCAGCAACATTCAGTGCCGGACCCAACCCTCCTACGGGGCGCACCCCGCCAAAAAGCTGCTGGACATGGGCATCAGCGTCACCATCAACACCGACAACATGGTGCTGGCCGGCGTCTCCCTGGACGACGAGTACGACCACTGTCTCCGGGACATGGGCTTTGTCCGGGACGACCTGATCCGCATGAATGAGAACGCCGTCCGGGCGGCCTTCCTGCCGGAGGCAGACAAGGCGGACCTGCTGGCCCGTCTGGAGGCCTGCCGCTGAATCCGGCGGACCTTCCTTGTGCTTTTCCCCGCCGGATGGTATACTCTTGTCAATTCTCTTTGTACCCCGCCATTGCTGTTACACTATAGAAATAAGGAGATCGCTGCTATGGACTGTCTGTTTGTCATTGATTATCAGAAGGACTTTGTGGACGGCGCCCTGGGCTTCCCCGGCGCCGAAAAGCTGGACGCCGCCATCGCCGCCCGGGTCCGGGAATACGGCAAGGGCCGGGTCTGGTTCACCCGGGACACCCATTTCCCCGACTATCTGAACACCCGGGAGGGCCGTCATCTTCCCGCCATCCACTGCGTCAAGGGCAGCGGCGGCTGGCAGAACTACGGTGAGACCGCCAAGGCCCTGGAGGAAGTGGAAGCCGTGGGCATCGACAAGCTGACCTTCGGCATGGACGTGGCGGACCCCGCCATCCTGGCCCTGCTGCCGAAAGAGGCGGACCGCATCGAACTGTGCGGCCTTGTCAGCAACATCTGCGTGGTCAGCAACGCCGTGGTGCTCCAGAGCCACTATCCCAATGCCCAGATCGTGGTGGACGCCAACCTCACCGCCAGCTTTGACCCGGACCTCCATGAAAAGACGCTGGACGTTCTGGCCGGCCTTCAGGCCGAAGTCCTGAACCGCAAATAACAAAGGAGGGAGCGCGTATGCTTCAGCCGCACATTCAGCTGGATGAATCCCTGAACGCCCGCTGTGCCATCCTCCCCGGCGACCCCGCCCGTCTGGACCGCATCGCGGAGCAGCTGGAAAACGTAGAGGAGCTGGCCTATAACCGGGAGTTCCGCAGTCTCCGGGGCACCTACCGGGGCCTGCCGGTGGCCGCGCTGTCCACGGGCATCGGTGGCAGCTCCGCCGGCATCGCCATTGAGGAGCTGCGGGCCATCGGCGTTACCGCCATGATCCGCATCGGCTCCTGCGGCGCCCTGCAAACGGGCATCGGCCTGGGGGACCTGATCTTCGCCTGCGGCGCCATCCGGGACGACGGCGCCTCCAAGGCCTACGTGGACGTGCGCTATCCGGCGGTGCCGGACACGGCGCTGCTGTCCCACTGTATCGCCGCCGCCAGGGACAACGGCTGGCCCCACCATGTGGGCATCGTCCACAGCCATGAGAGCTTTTATATCGACACCAACGAGGCGGAGTCCGCCCACTGGTCCCGCTGCGGCGCCCTGGGCGCCGACATGGAGACGGCGGCCCTGTTCACCATCGGACGTCTCCGGGGCGTCCGCACCGCCTCCATTCTGAACAACGTGGTCCTGTGGGGCCAGGATACCGCCGGCGCCATCGGCGACTACGCCGGCGGCGCGGACCGGACGGCGGAGGGGGAGCGGCGGGAGATCGCCGTGGCTCTGGAGGCCCTGTACCGTCTCAGCCGGGAGGATCTGACATGAAGAAGCAAGTGCTGTATATCGACTGCTGCATCCGGGGCGATGAATCCCGGACCGCCCGCCTGGGGGACGCCTTTTTAAAGGCGCTGCCGGCGGAATACGACATTCTCCGTCTGGATCCGGCGGAGGAGGGGATGCAGCCCCTCTCCGGCCCGTTCTTCCGGAAGCGGGAGGAGCTGCTGGCGGAGGGACGGCTGGACCATCCCCGGTTCCGCTACGCCCATCAGATAGCGGAGGCGGACATTGTGGTGATGGCCGCGCCCTTCTGGGACCTGAGCTTCCCGGCGCTGCTGAAAATCTACATTGAAAACGTGTCCGCGGAGGGCATCACCTTCCGCTCCACCGCGGAGGGCCTTCAGGGCCTCTGCCGGGGCACGGATCTGGTGCTTCTCACCACCCGGGGCGGCATCTACGCCGACGGGGATCCCCTGGAGCAGGCCACGCCCTATCTACGGGGCATCCAGCGGTTCTTCGGCTTCGACCGATTCCAGTGCGTGGCCGCCGACGGCCTGGACGTGGACGGCTTCGACGGCGCCGCCTCCCTGAAAGCGGCCTGCGGCCAGGCGGCCGAACTGGCCAGGAGCCTGTGACCATGAGTACGGAACGCGTCACAGGACAGCGGGAGCAGCTGCGCCGCCGGAAGCTGGGCTACGGCTGCATCGCCGCCGCGGCGCTGGTGTACAGCACCACGGAGGTCTCCATCAAAAGCGTCAGCGATGTGTTCAGCACCATGCAGATCACCGTACTGCGTGTGCTGATCGGCGGACTGTTTCTGCTGCCCTTCGCCCTACGGGAGCTGCGCCGCCGGAAGGTACGGCTGGACGGGAGGGACCTGCGGTATTTCCTGTGCATGGGCTTCATCTGCGTGGCTTTGCAGATCGTTTTTTTGCAGCTGTCCATCAACGCCATGGACGCCTCCGCCACGGCGGCCATCTACTCCGGCAACCCCATCTTCGCCACGGTCTTCGCCTATTTCATCCTGAAGGAGCCGCTGCTGAAGCGGAATCTGGCAGCGCTGGGACTGGAAATTGTGGGCATCCTGTTCATTCTGAATCCCCTCCACATCCAGATCAGCCTGTCCGGCTTCCTGTTCGCCATTCTGTCCACACTGACCTTCGCCCTGTACGGCACCTTCAGCCGCATCAGCGTCCCCCGGTACGGCAGCGTGGCCATGGCCTGCCTGGTGCTGCTCACCGGCGGAGCGGAACTGCTGGCGGTGACGCTGCTGGGAGAGATCCCCGCCGTCGCATCAGTCTTTGACCGCGTGGGCCTGGGTATCTTCTCCCGGGTGGACTTTACCGTTGGCTACACCGCGAAAAGCACCCTGATCTTGGCCTATATCTGCCTGGTGGTCACTGTGGGCGGCTATCTGCTGCTGGCCAAGGCGGTGGAGTGTACCTCCGCCACGGAGGCCTCCTTCATCTATCTGTTCAAGCCCATCATCGCCGCCGCTTTCTCCGCCGTGCTGCTCCATGAGACCATCTCCCTGAACCGCATCATCGGCATTGGCTTCTTCACCGCCGCCTCCGTGACGGCCATCCTGCCGGTGTTTCTGGAGATGCGCCGCAGCGAACGGGAAGGGGGCCGGCCATGAGGCCGCCGGAATATGTGGACGTGGTGGACGAGCAGCGCCGCCCGCTGGGGAAAACGGTCCCCCGGGGCGCGGCGCTGGGCCCGGGAGAGTATCTGACGGTGGTCCACGTCTGCATCTTCGATCCCCAGGGCCGGATGCTGATCCAGCGGCGGCAGTCCTGCAAGGAGGAGTATCCCGACTTGTGGGACCTCACCGCCGGGGGCGGCGTCCGGGCCGGCGAGGACAGCCGGACCGCCATCCGCCGGGAACTGCTGGAGGAGCTGGGGCTGGACCTGGACTTCTCCGGTCTGCGGCCCTATCTCACCGTGAATTTTGACGACGGCTTTGACGACATCTATCTGGTGGAGCTGCCCGATCCGCCGGACATCGCCTCCCTGCATCTCCAGCCCTCGGAGGTGCGGGACGCCCGGTGGGTGGACCGCCCCACGGCGGAAGCCATGCTGGACGACGGGGCCTTCGCCCCCTTTTACCGGGACTTTCTGGGCCTGCTGTTCGCCATGGAGGGCAGGCCCATGGGCTTCCTGCGCCCGTGACGCCGGGACGGCGAAGCGGAGAAATCCTTTCCGGAGATGATGCCCATGCTGATCCGCGTGCCGGATTATTACGATAACTTCCGCTGTCTGGCGGGCGCCTGTCCCCACACCTGCTGCGAAAAGTGGGAGGTAGTCCTGGACGACGATACTGTCCGCCGGTATGAGGGCGTCCCCGGTCCGTTGGGGGACAGACTGCGAGCCGCCATGCGGGAGGATGAAGGCGGAGACGTCTGCTTTCCCCTGAACGGCGGGCGCTGTCCCTTTCTGGACGGGGACAACCTCTGCGAGATCCACCGGCAGCTGGGAGAGGCGGCCACCAGCGTCACCTGCCGGGAGCATCCCCGGTTCACGGAGGACTACGGCCCCTTCCGGGAGATCACCCTGTGCGCCTCCTGTCCCGCGGCCAACGCTCTGCTGCTGGGCAGCGGCAACCCCCTGACATTTCCGGAGCGCGAGACGCCGGAAGCAGGGGAGGCGGGCGACGATTGGCTCCCTTGTCTGCTGCCCCTGCGGACCCGGCTGCTGGACATTCTGGCGGATCGGAGCCTTCCCCTGCGCCGCCGCCTGCGGGACTTTCTGCTGCTGGCCTGGGATGCCCAGGGATATCTGGACGAGGAACAGGCATCTGAGCTGCCCGCCCTGGTGTCGGACTGGACGCCGCCGGAAGACGCTGTCCAGCCCGCTGAGGCACCTCCGCTGTTCCCCGGCGGCCTGCGGTTTCTGGAAACACTGGAGACTCTGGACGATGACTGGCCCGCCCTGCTGCGTCAGGCGGAGACGGCCCCGGCGGCGCCGGTACCGGAGCCGCCGCTGGAGCGCATTGCTGTCTATTTCGCCTTCCGTTACCTGCTGAAAGCTATCAACGACGGCGACCTCCTGAGCCGGGCGGATCTGTGCGTCTTCGCGGTATTGACGGTGGAGCGGCTGGCGGTGGTGTGCGGCCTGCCGGAGGCCCTGCGGCGGTTCAGCTGCGAGATCGAGCACGACGAGGACAATCTGGACGCCCTGCTGGACGCCTTTTATCAGGGAGACGTTGTCTCCCTCCCGCAGCTTCTGGCGGCGCTGGAGTCCTGACGGGCAGACTTTGTGCAATCTGCCGCCAGCAAACGTTTTACATTTGTAAAAACTAGAGAAGTAGCACAAAAGCAATTGACAAATCCCGAAAGATGTTGTACATTATAGACACAAGGAAGGGGTGAGTCCCATGGGCTAGGTCCCATCTGAGAACTCAGTAAGTTCCTGAACCTCTGAAAGAATCCAGCAGACCGATTCCTACCAAAAACGAAACATCACTCGTATTCACCGAGACCACACCAGCGCATTGGCAACAGCAAATGCAACGACTGCGTGTACTTATGTTTTAAGGATTGGCAAGCATCCGACCCCTGCATGAATCTTTCAGAAGAATCCGAAGAAAGTTTGAGGTAACGCTTAGTGAACGAGAAGCCCTACCAGAAGTGACCCCGCCAGCTCGTTGGAGGTTGGCGGGGTCGATGTTTTTCATCCGGCGGCCATGGGGCCGTCTTTTTTTGCGCCCTGCGGTGTTTTATGCCGAAGCAAAAAACACCCGCCGCGGAAGCGTCTGTTCCGCGGCGGGCAGGTTTTCAGATGAATGGACTCAGTTTTTCCGGAACCGGGCCAAGAAGTCACGAGTCTCCTGCCGCTGGGGATCGCCGAAGACCTGCTCCGGCGTGCCCTGCTCGCAGATGACGCCCTGGTTCATGTACACCACCTGGCTGCTGACGTCCCGTGCGAAGGCCATCTCATGGGTCACCACCAGCATGGTCATGCCGTCGGCGGCCAACTGCCGCATGACCTCCAGCACCTCGCCTACCATCTCCGGGTCCAGGGCGGAGGTGGGCTCGTCGAACAGCAGCACCTCCGGCTCCATGGCCAGCGCCCGGGCGATGGCCACCCGCTGCTTCTGGCCGCCGGAGATCTGGCGGGGCCTGGCGTTGATGTAGGGGGCCATGCCCACCTTTTCCAGATAGCTCAGGGCGCTCCTGCGGGCGTCCTCCTTGTTCTTCTTCAGCACCTTCACCTGGCCCACCATGCAGTTTTCCAGCACCGTCATGTTGTTGAACAGATTGAAGGACTGGAACACCATGCCCACGTGGGAGCGGTAGGCGGGGGCGCTGACGGTCCGGTCCGCCACGTTCTTTCCGTGGTAGAGGATCTCGCCGCTGGTAGGGGTCTCCAGCAGGTTGACGCACCGCAGCAGCGTGGACTTGCCGGAGCCGGAAGCGCCGATGATGGAGGTCACGTCGCCCTTTTCCACGGTGAAGTCGATGTCCCGCAGCACCTCATGGCTGCCGAAGGCCTTGGACAGATGCCGGATCTCAAGGATCGTATCGCTCATGTCACCGTTCTCCTCTCGTACTTCCGTTGCGGTTTTTCAGTGCCTGCTTCGTCCGCTCCCGGTACTCCTTGCTGCGCTCATCGAAGGGCGTGCCCCGGTCGGGATGGCTGTAGGTGCCGGCGGACATCACCAGCTGATCCTCCTGGACCAGCTCATAGCTGTCGTCGCCGTCCATTCGCTTCTCCACCCACCGCAGCAGGAAGGAGGCGATGAGCGTCATGGTGAGATAGCCGGCCATCTCAATGGTGGCGGAGGGGAAATACATGTTGTTGACGCCCACGATATACCGGTGGGCCGCGAAGAACTCCGTGAAGCTGATGATGAACATGACGGAGGTGTCCTTCACGTTGATGATGAAGTTGTTGCCGATCTGGGGCATGATGTTCCGCAGGGCCTGGGGCAGGATGACGCTGGTCATGGTCTGGACATGGGTCATGCCGATGGCCTTGGCGCCCTCGGTCTGGCCGGGGTCAATGGAGATGATGCCGCCCCGGACGGACTCCGCCATATAGGCGCCGGTGTTGATGGAGACGATGAGGATGGCGGCCGCCCAGGTGCTGTTGAACCGCAGGGCGTTGTCCGTGAAATAGGGCAGGCCGTAGTAGATGAACACCGCCTGCAGCACCATGGGGGTGCCACGGAACACCTCCACGTAGACGCGGACCAGGACCCGGATCAGCTTCAGGAGAAACCGCTTGGGGAGGGGATCGTTTTTCGTGTAGGGGATGGTGTTCAGAATGCCGCAGATCAGGCCAATGACGCAGCCGATGACCGTGGCCACCAGCGCGAGGATCAGCGTGCTTTTCACGCCGCTCATGTACATGGGCCAGTATTTGCTCCACAGCTGGGCGATATCCTGGCACAGCTTCACCAGCTTATCCATGGGCGAAACTCCTTTCGTTTCGTTGACAGCGGTGCATCCTCCGGCCCTGAAAACAGGGCCGGAGGACGCGGAAGATCATGAAATCAGTATCAGACCTCAGGCTGGATGGCGATGGCCTGATCCATCAGGGCGTTGAAGTCGTCCTCGGTCATGGTGGACAGCACGGCGTCGATGGCGTCCTTCAGGGCGGTGTTGCCCTTCTGGACGGAGATGCCGATGTTCACGTTCTCGGCCCGCTCCTCCTCGTCGGCGAACTGGAAGTCGCCATCAGTGCCGGAGAAGTCCAGGATCACCAGATTGTCGTCCTTGGCGACGGCGGCCATGGCGGTGGGCATATCGGTGCAGATAAAGTCCACGGTGCCGGTCTGGAGCTGCATGGTCATGGCGGGAGCGGTGTCGGCGGGGGCCAGGAGCTCGGCGTTCTCGATCTGGGGCAGGCAGGAGTCATACCAGATGGTGCCGGACTGAGAGGTGCACTTGCCGCCGGCCAGGTCGGCAATGGAGGTCGCGCTGGCGTACTCGCTGTCCTTGGTGGTGACGCAGACGATGGTGGCGTAGTAGTAGGGGCCGGCCATATCCACCTGCTCCATGCGGTCAGCGGTCATGGACTGACCGGCGATGTTGGCGTCCATGGTGCCGGACTGCACAGCGGGGCACAGGGAGTCCCAGGCGCTGGAGACGATCTCCAGCTCCCAGCCGTTGGCGTTGCAGATCTTCTGGGCGATCATGACGTCATAGCCGTTGGCGTAGGCGCCGGAGACGTTGGAGATGGGCACGGCGCCGTTGGAGTCGTCCATCTGGGTCCAGTTGTAGGGGGCGTAGGCGCACTCCATGCCGACGGTCAGCACGCCGTCCTCCAGACCGGGGATGACATCGGCGTCACCGGCGGAGCTGGCCGCGGCGGACGCAGAAGCGGCGGGAGAGGAGGCAGCGGGGGCGGAGGCGGCGCCGGAGGAACCGGAGCCGCAGGCGGTCAGGCTGAGGGCCATGGCCAGAGAGAGCATCATTGCAAAAAACTTCTTCATATTCTTCCAACCTTTCTGAAGCGTGTGCGGCGGAATGTTCTCTCCGGGCCGGGCCGCTCCGGCGGCGGAGAATAAAAATTGGACCGCTTTGTCAAGCGGTCCATGGAAAATACGGAAGAAGCCCCTCTCTGGGAGCCGTCCCGAACAGCCATTGATAGCGCTTCACAAAACCTTGTGACAGTCCGGCAGGTGTTTCCTGACGGCCCAGCACCCCGGGATCAGGCAATCCCGCAGCACTTCGGCGATGTTCCCTTTCCCCGCCGGCGGCTTGCCTGGCCTTTGCCGGAGGATACTGATGGACCTCGCGCCTCTATCTCAGCGATTCAATTTTGACGGTATCCTATCACCAGGGCGATTGTCTGTCAACCGCCCCTTCGAGAAAACTTGCAAAAATCGTGTAAATTTACTCATTTTTCCCCGGATGCCGCCGGATGCTTTATGGAATTTTATAGGCGATCTCTCATCTGTCCTCCGTCTTCGCCCGCTCCGCCGCCAGAATGGTCTCCACGATACCTCCTGCGGAGATATCCGGCGATGTCAGGAAGGGGCGGTCCAGCCGTTTCTCCAGGGCCGCTGCCGTCACCGGGCCGATGCAGACGCAGACCGGTCCCTCCGGCACCGGACCCACGGTGTCGTAAAACAGCTCCACGCCCCCGGCGCTGGAGAACACCAGATAGTCCAGCTCCGGCAGCTGCTCCCGGCTCTGGTCCGCCGCGGAGGCATCTGCCCGGAGGGTGTACAGGGGGATCTCCCGATACAGAAGGCCCCGCTCCCGGAGCAGTTCCCCCAGTACGGGACTGGCCTTGTCGGAGCGGAACAGCAGGATCTCCTCATCCGGCTCCGCGCTGCGGCACAGGGCCTCCCCCAGTCCCCGGCTGGTGTACTCCTCCGGGCACAGGTCCGGCAGGATGCCACACCGCTCCAGCGCCGCGCCGGTGGCGGCGCCGATGACGGCAAACCGGCAGCAGTACAGCCGCCGCAGATCGACCCCCGCATCCCGGAGGTGGTCAAACAGCAGCCGGACGCCGTTTCCGCTGGTGAGGACGATCCAGCGCCGCCGTCCGTCGGCCAGGCGCTCCCAGTCGAAATCCGCGTCCAGCGGCTCCACCACGGACTTCTCCACCTGGCAGACCGACGCCCCCTGCTCCCGCAGGGCAATACGGAGCTTGTCCGCCATGGCCGCCGTTCCGGTGAGACCCACCCGGATGCCCTCCAGGGGCCGGGCCGGGGCGGGGGAGAGGTCCAGCGCCGCCGTCTCCCCCACCACAATGACGGCGGGAGCCTCCACACCGGCGGTCCGGGTCCGCTCCCCGATGTCCGCCAGCGTCCCCCGCACCGTGGCCGGATGGCGGCTGTTGCCGCCGGACACCACCGCCGCCGGGGTCTCCGGTGCCTTTCCCGCCGCCATCAGCCGCGCCGTGATGGTCTCCAGATTCCCCAGGCCCATGAGGATCACCAGCGTCCCGCCGCAGCGGGCCGCTTCCTCCAGATCCGCGGGCAAGCCGGCCGCCGCAGTGTGGCCGGTGACGATGTGGACGCTGCGGCTCATCTGCCGGTGGGTCACCGGAATGCCCGCCGCGCCGGGGATGGCGATGGCGGAGGAGATGCCCGGTACCACCTCCCAGGGAATGCCCGCTTTTTCCAGCGCCAGCAGCTCCTCGCCGCCCCGTCCGAAGACGAAGGGGTCGCCGCCCTTCAGCCTCACCACAGTCTTTCCCTGCTTCGCCAGACGGATCAGCGCGGCGGTGATTTCCTCCTGGGCGGCAGAGTGCTTTCCGCTGCGCTTGCCCATATAGTACCGCTCCGCGGTCTCCGGAGCCTCGCCCAGAATATCGCCGCCGATAAGATCGTCATAGACCACCGCGTCGCAGCGCCGCAGCAGGTGAAGTCCCCGCACCGTCAGCCAGTCCAGTCCGCCGCAGCCGGCGCCCACCAGCGCCACGGAACCTGATTTCTTACCCATGCTCCCGCTCCTTTCCGGCGTCCGCCAGCAGTGCCCGGAGTTCTTCCTCGCCGCAGGGAGCGCCCGACGCCATGCACCGGGCGAACAGCGCCTGAAACACCCGCTTCCGGTCCCGCTCCTCCGGTACCTCCCGCCGGACCCGGTCCCGGAGACTGTCCAGCCAGTCCAGCAGCTCCCCGAAGTTCTCCGGCAGCAGTTCGCCGATTCGCTCCTTCAGCCAGATGGCCGCCGTGGGGCTGGCCCCGCCGGTGGAGATGCCCACGGACAGCTCCCCCCGCCGTACCAGGGCGGGGAACAAAAAGGTACATGCCTCCCGGTCATCCACCGCGTTGACGGGAATGCCCCGGACGCGGCACAACTCCGCCGCCTGACGGTTCACCGCCCGGTCGTCCGACGCGGCGATGACGAAGGTCCGGTTTTCCACATCCTGTGGAGAAAACTCCCGGCAAATCCGGGAAATGTTCCCCATTTCCGCCAGCTCCGGGCAGAAATTGGGGGAAACCACCGTGAGGGACGGCCCGTAGGGCAGCAGTTTTTCCACCTTCCGCAGAGCCACGATGCCGCCGCCGATGATCAGTCCGGGCTGTCCGGCAATATCAATGAAAAAGGGAAAATACGCCATGCCGCTCACCTACCCGTAATAATACTGCCAGCCGCCGCTGGTCTCCATCCGGCAAAGCCGGATGCCGAAGGCCCGGTCCAGCACGCCGCCGGAGAAGATCTCCTCCGGGGTGCCGGTCTGCCGCAGAGCGCCGTCCCACAGCACCGCCACCCGGTCCGCCGTCCGCAGGGCCAGACACAGGTCATGGAGCACCAGCACCACCGCCCGGCCCTGCCCGGCCAGCCGCCGGGTCGTCTCCATGACCTCCAGCTGATGGCGGACGTCCAGATAGGTGGTGGGCTCGTCCATGAGAATGGTCTCCGTGTCCTGGGCCAGGGCCATGGCCAGATACACCCGCTGTCGCTGACCGCCGCTGAGGGTCTGGACGTCCAGCCCTGCCAGGTCCAGAGCGTCCACGGCTCGGAGGGCCTGTTCCGCCGCCGCGTAGTCCTCCGGCCGGTATTTCCGGGGATAGCCCAGATAGGGGAAGCGGCCGTGGAGCACCATCCGCCGGGCGGTGATGCTGGGCACGTTCCGGGACTGGGCCAGATAGGCGATCTTCCGGGCCAGCTGCCGCCGGGTCAGGGTCTCCGCCGGAGCGCCGTCTACCAGAATGTCCCCGTCCAGCTTCGGCAGCAGACCCGGCACGGTCTTCAGCAGCGTGGACTTGCCGCAGCCGTTGGGTCCCACCAGGACCAGCACCTCTCCCGGCCGGAATTCCAGATCCACGCCGGACAGCACCGCCCGGCCGGGATAGCCCACTGTCAGGCTCCGCAGCTCAATCATGGATGCGCCCCCCTCTCTGCCGCAGCAGCAGCCAGATAAAGAATGGCCCGCCCACAAAGGACAGCACAATGCCCACCGGCAGCTCATAGGGGGCGAACAGCACCCTTGCCAGCAGGTCGCAGCCTGTCAACAGGGCGGCGCCCCCCAGGGCGGCGGCGAGCAGCAGCCGTCCGCTCTCTCCGCCCACCAGCCGCCGCATGATATGGGGCACGATGAGTCCCACAAAGCCCAGCAGGCCGGAGAAACTCACCGCGGCCCCCGCCAGGGCGGCGGCCAATGCCAGCATCCCCAGCCGCACCGCCTTCACCGGCAGGCCCAGGCTCCGGGCGGTGTCGGCCCCCAAGGCCAGCACGTCCAGCTCATTGTGCAGCGTCATGGCCAGGGCCAGACACAGCAGGATCACCCACGCCGCCGGGATCAGGCGGCTCATGGGCACGTTGGTCAGTCCGCCCACCCGGAAATCCGAATAGCCGGTGAGGGCGTCGGGGATCAGCGTCACCACCGCGTCCACGCCGGCGCTGAACACGCTGGACACCGCCACACCCGCCAGCACCAGCGTCATCCGGGACGCCCCGGTGCGCTCCGCGATGAACAGCACCAGTCCCACGCTGCAAAAGGCCCCCAGAAACGCTGCCAGGGGCACCAGCCCCACGGCGGCGGGAAATAGGGCGCAGCACAGCGCCGTCAGCAGCCCTGCCCCGGCGTTGACGCCGATGATGTTGGGCGCCGCCAGCGGATTGGCCAGTACCGCCTGGATGATGGCGCCGGACACCGCCAGCGCCGCCCCCGCCAGCAGGGCGCCGCAGGTCCGGGGCAGCCGGATGTATCGCAGGATGCGGTACGCCGGGTTCCGGACGTCTCCCGCCAGCAGCGCCCGGAGGGCCTCCAGCGGACCGGCCTTCTCCGCACCCAGGCACAGGCTCAGTCCCGCCAGCAGCACCACCAGCGCTGCCAGCGCCAGCAGCACCAGCCCCGGGTGTTTACTTGTCTGCCGGATACAGGATGTCCGCCAGTTTTTCATATGCTTCCCCCCAGCGCGCGTTGGGCTTCAGGTTGTACAACCTGCTGTCCATAATGTGATACCGGCCCTCCCGGACGGCGGTGAGGCCGTTCCAGGCGGGATTGGACAGCAGCTCCGCCTCCAGCATGGCCTGGGCGGGACCGGTGTCGCTGCCCTGAAGCACCGCGAAGATGAAATCCGGGTCCGCCGCCACGATGGTCTCCATGCTGAGATTCTCCAGCAGACTGTCCTCGCTGTCGGCGATGTTGATGCAGCCCAGCTCCGCCAGCATCTCGCCCAGCACACTGTCCCGGCTGTTCTTCACCTTGCAGCTGACGCCGGTGGCCCGCACGTAGAGAACAGTGGGCGCCTGGCCCGTGACCCGTTCTTTCGCGGCCTCCACCTGGGCCTGCACCTCCGTGCCGTACGTCTGATAATTCTCCGTATGACCGGTGAGCCGGGTGCAGATGTCCAGCATCCGGAGATAGTCATCGAAGGAGCTGACGTTGAAGTAGGCCACGGGGATCTCCATTTTCTCGAAGGTCTCCAGCAGCTCCACGTTGGCGGCGGTGTTGGAGCTGGCCAGCACCAGGTCCGGGTCCGCCGCCAGCAGCGCCTCCATGTTGGTCTCCTTGACGCCGCCCAGATTGGCCACCTCCGGCCCCAGGTCCAGGTCGAAGCTGGTCCAGGTGTCGTCCGCCGCCGCCACCAGGGTCTCGTTTCCCCCGGCCAGACACCAGATATCGGCAAAGCTGCCGATCAGAACCGCCGTCCGCTCCGGCGGCGCGACGGTGAGTTCCCGGCCCAGATCGTCGGTGAAGGTGACGCCCTCCGGGGCCGGGGGGGCGGCAACCGTCTCTTCCGCCGCCCCGCAGGCGGCCATTGTCAGCAGCATTGCGCCGCACAGCAGGATATGGAACCACTTTTTCACAGAATCGTTCTCCTTGTATCGTCTTGTTTTCCTGTCCGGTCAGAAGGGCACATAGCCGATCTCCGTATAGGTCAGCTTTCCGCCGATGCGCTCCGACTTCATCAGCGACATTCCGGCGGCGGTCATCTCCCGCCGGGGGACGGACAGCCGCAGAGGCCCTGGGCTCCGCACCTGCCGGGCCAGGGTCACATGGGGCCGGAACGCCCGCTTTTCGATGGAAAAGCCCCGGCGGCGCAGGGCGCTCTGCAAATTCTCCGCCGCCGTCTTCAGGCGGAGATTTTCCTCGACGCCCGCCCACCACAGATCGCCGAACCGTCCCACGCCGGAGACGGCCAGCCGGATCGCGCCGCCCCCGGAGACCTCCTCCATGGCCGACAGCGCCCCCGCCGCGTCCTCCGTCTCTCCCAGGAAGGCCAGCGTCAGGTGCAGATTCTCCTCTCTGGAGAAGTTTCCTTCGGCGCCCTGGTGCCGCATATCCCGCTGAGCCTGCTTCAGCGTCTCCACGAGGGGCCGGGAAAGCCGGATGGCGATAAACAGCCGCATGGACAGCCCTCCTTCCGGACGATGTTTTCCGTCTCCGGATGCGGGGAAAACGGCGGTCCGTTGTTCTTGCGTCCATTCTACCATCGTGCTACAATGATGGCAAACGGATTTTATTGTCAGATGCGGCGCGTTCCGCCACCTGGCAATTGCAAAGGAGAGCATTGCTATGCGGCTGCAAGGCGCGATTTTCGATATGGACGGCACGCTGCTGGACTCCATGCACATCTGGGACCACTTCGGCACCCGGTTCCTGCGTGACATGGGCGTGGAGCCGGACCCGGACACCGAGGATAGGGTGAAGGTCATGACGGTGCGAGAGTGCGCCCGGTATTTCCGGGAGCGGTATCACCTCCCCCAGTCAGAGCAGGAGCTGGTGGACATGACCCATGACCGGGTGAACCACTTTTACACCAGCGAGGTCCGTCCTAAGCCAGATGTAGAGAAGTTTCTGTCCCTGCTGAAAATGGAGGGCGTCTGGATGTATGTGGCCACCGCCACGGATCGGACCCAGGCGGAGGCCGCCCTCCGCCACACGGGGCTGCTGGACTACTTTCGGGGCATCATGACCTGCACAGAGGCCGGTGTAGGGAAGGAGAGCCCGGTGATCTTCGAGAAGTGTCTCACCCGGCTGCGGTGCCGGAAGGAGGAATGCGTGGTGTTCGAGGACGCGTTCCACGCCATCCAGACCGCCAAGTCCGCCGGGTTCCGGGTGGCGGCGGTGTACGATCCCTCTGCGGAGGAGGACCAGCCGGAGATCCGCCGTCTGGCGGATTACTACATCTCCTCCTACGGGGACTGGCTAAAGACCGACTGCGAATAAACCGGCAAAAGGAAAGCCCGGGCGCTGCGCGCCCGGGCGCAGGCTGTCGAAAAACCCGGTTGCGCAATTAGGCGGCAACCGGGTTTTCAGCACATATTCGGGAAAATAGAATCGAAAATAGGAAATGGGCAGAGTCATTCCATTTCCACCTTGCCATTTTTT